>JAKZVK010000489.1:0-4338 GCA_047516085.1 Bryobacterales bacterium | reverse complement strand
AGGGTAGCCTCGGAAGATGCTGGCCTCAAGACACGCGTCGTGCCGCAAGGCGGGCCGGTGGTGACGCTGCCCCTGGTCAACAACGGTGAGCTCGACTTCTCAATCTCGATGAGCGTGGTCGCGGCCTTCGGGGTCAAGGGCGAGAGAATGTTCAAAGGCCGGGCCCAGAACAATCTGCGCGTCGCCGCGACGCTGTTCCCGCTGCGGTTGGGTTTCTTCGTGCGCAAGGATTCGGGCATCACGTCGCTCACGCAGCTCAAGGGCAAGCGGCTTGGGGCCCGTTTTACCAAGCAAAAGATCGTTGCGGTGACAAGCAGTGCCCAACTGGCGACCGTCGGCTTGACCTACAAGGACGTGATCGGCGTGCCGGTGGCCAATGGCGTCCGCATGGTCGACGACTTCATCGCGGGCAGGATCGACGCCGCGAACTGGTCGCTGTCCTCGGGTGCCACACGCAAAGCCCATGCCGCGGTGGGCGGCATCCGTGTGCTGTCACTGCGTAATACGCCCGAGGCGCTAGCGGCAATGCGAAAAATCGCCCCCGGGTCGATCATTGAGACGATCCAGCCTGGGCCCAGATACCCCGGCGTCGTTGGACCGACCAACACCTTGACGGGCGCGTTCGTCCTGATGGTGTCGACCAAAGTCCCAAACGATTTGGTCTACAAGGTCGTCAAGGCGCTTTATTCCAACAAGAAGAAGTTGGTTGGCGTTCACAAGGTCTATAACGACTTCGAGGGCAAAAAGATGCATCTCGACATCGGCATGCAATTTCACGCTGGCGCGCTGAAGTTTTACCGCGAAAAGGGTATCTGACGATCCGTTGGAGGCGGCCGGGTTTGACCCGACTGGTCACCGATGCAAGAGTCGGATAGCGAAGTACCCGCCGGACGTGCGTCCTGGACGGTTCGAGTCCTGGGGGGCGGGCTTGGCACCTTACTGACGCTTGGCTCGATCGCCTGGGCCGCAGACCTCTACCGCAAGGTTGGGCTCGTCATCTATACCGAGCAGTTTCTCGCGGGCATGCTTGGCGTGGGTTTGGCGCTGGTCTTTATCGCAAAGCCCGCACAACGCAAAACGCCACGCCTCCGGATCCCCTGGTACGACGCCGCCGCCGCGTTCCTCGGCGCAGCGTCGGCGTCCTACGTCGCGCTGTTTTACGAAAGCATCTTTGACGAGTTGCACGCCCGTCCGGCCGATGCCGTTATCGTCGGCGCGATCAACCTTGCGCTCGTGGCCGAGGGGCTACGCCGCACCGCGGGGCCGGTCCTCCTCTTCTTCTTGGTCGGCTTCGTCGCCTTCGGCCTTCTCGGCCATTTCGTCCCTGGCGAGCTCCAGGGGCGCTCGGTCGCGGTCGACCGGATGATCGTCTATCTCTCGCTCGATTCGAACGGCCTCCTCGGCATTGCGATGCGGGTCTCGACGACGATTGTCATCTCCTTCGTCTTCTTCGGCAATCTGCTCAGACCGACGGGCGGCTCTGCGTTCTTCACCGACTTTTCGACGTCGCTGATGGGCCGCTACCGTGGCGGTTCGTCCAAGATCGCCATCGTTGCCTCGAGCCTGTTCGGCTCGATCTCCGGCAGCGCGGTCTCGAACGTCGTCTCGACCGGGGTGATCACCATTCCCCTGATGCGCCAAGCGGGCTATCCGGCGCATTCCGCCGCCGCGATCGAGGCGGTGGCCTCGACCGGTGGCCAGCTCATGCCACCGATGATGGGGGCGGCCGCCTTCGTCATGGCGGAATTCCTTGAGATCGAATACAAGGAGGTGGTCCTCGCCGCCCTAATCCCCGCTGTTCTCTACTATGTCGCGCTGTTCCTGCAGACGGATTTGCAGGCCGCGCGCGATGGCATCATGCGGATCGACGAGGCCCTGATCCCGTCCCGATGGCCCGTGCTCAAGGCGGGATGGGTTTTCGTCATCCCCTTCGTCGTTATCTTTGTCTGCCTGTTCAATTTCAATCTGTCACCCGAGTCCTCAGCATTGTGGGCCTCGGCCGCGCTGATCCCGACCGGTCTACTCATCGGCTACAAGGGAAAACGGATGAAGCTCCGGCAGATATTCACGTCGCTCTCTGAAACCGGGGTCGGGGTCGTCGAAATAGTCATGATTGGTGCGGCCGCCGGGATCATCATGGGTGTCCTCAATATTACCGGTCTCGGGTTTGGATTGACGCTCGCGCTGACCAAGTTCGCCCAAGGGAATCTGCCCGTCCTCCTGATTCTCTCGGCCCTTGTCTGCATCATCCTTGGGATGGGGATGCCCACATTGGGCGTGTACATCCTTGTTGCCCTCCTGGTCGCGCCGTCGCTTATCGAAGTCGGTGTCAACGAGATGGCGGCGCACCTGTTTGCGCTCTATTTCGGTATGATGTCGATGCTGACCCCGCCCGTTGCCATCGCCGCCTTTGCAGCGGCCAGCGTGGCCAAGGCCGATGCGATGCGCACCGCATTTGCATCCGTCGGCTTCGGCTGGTCTGCGTATATCGTGCCGTTCCTTTTCGTCGCCTCGCCCGAACTCCTGATGCAGGGTGACCCTTGGCATATCCTGCTCGCCTTCGTCACCGCAGTCGCCGGTGTCTGGCTGGTGTCGGTCGGGATGATCGGCTATCTCACACGGCCGCTCGACATGTCGTTCCGTTGCCTGTTCGCCGTCGCCGGCATATTGCTGCTGGTGCCGGCAAGCGCATTTCCGTTTGCCCTGTGGAGCGACCCGATCGGGCTCGTGCTCGCCGTCGCGATCGTCGGTCGCGAATGGTTGTTCGCGCGTCGAACACAGACCGCCTCGTCGGCGGAATGACGCTATTTATTGTTTCTGGGCCGCTTCCGGCCCGCACCCCCACCCTGCCACCCATCGACCTCTCAGTGATCCGGGTGGGGGCGTGCGGTGGGGCGTCGAGCAGAAGGTTCCGCCTTTCGACCCTGGTGTGGCCGGTGTATTGGTCGCAGCGCCCAGGACACTCCGGCCAACTCTCTCGGAACGCCCCGAACGCCTGGATCTGGCTGCCGACCAGCGCGCACATGGGATAGACGATGATCGCCTGCACCGAGTGCTCCGCGGGGCGTGGGCTTCAGTAGGCACCAGTGGACGCCGTTGGTTTGCCGCTTCCACTGCCCGCCCTGCCTGAGGTGGCTATCGTTCCAAAGGGTAGCCGCGACAGCGTGCCCACTTCATCCGCGCCCATCAATCGGCTATACCCGACCACATCAGCTGCCAAAATTGCCGCTAGTCTTCTTTGTATAGGCTCTTCGGCCACGATGCCTCCCTGACACGCGCTATTGTCGAAAGTCTATGCGCGAGATGGAGATGAGTCTATCGGGGCCGAAGGTCTCCTTCGGGTCAAACGCAGACGTGCCGATTACCTGCAGCTATGTCCGTTATGGAAGGCGGAGCAGAGCTGGCTTGGTACGGCGCCGATGCGCCGGGGACGACGCGCTGTTCCAGGTCCCCACTGTCTATTTATTCGGCCGGCTCTTTGACCTTGTTCTCCGCCGGCACCACGTCTTTTACCGCGCCACGCCAGCCGCTGGTGGTGATGTCGAAAATGCCGCCCATGGGGGAACGGTATTTGATTTCGTAGAAGCTGTTGGGGTCGCCGGTCTGGTTTCCCATGACATGGGTGGCCCCGGCGGCTTCGACCTTCTTGCAGGCCTCTTCCGCGTCATCGACCCAGATGCCGAAATGATCGATGCCGAAAAACGGTTCCGTTCCCTCGTAACCCAGCGGTTTGCCGTTGCGGTTCAAGAGCGCGATATTGATGGTGCCGTCGCTCAAATAAGCCGTGCCGGTGCCGGATTCGCCGACCGGCTTGAAATCGAACGCTTCCTCGAAGAATTTTTGGGCTTCCGCGACGTCGTCTACGGAAAGCGCGATATGGCGTAGTTTGCCCATGGTCAACTCCTTCAAAATTTCATTGGCGTGATGGTTCCCGACAATTGGTCTTGGGTCAATCAATCAATTAACCAAAGGTTTATATTGAGGCGGTTCGGTTTTTGTTCAATCCTTTCCGATAGGGTGGTTTGGGAGGAGGGCGCGATGCCTGTTATTCAAGTCGATACGGTGCCGCTTGAAGCGTTTCACGACGGCGCGACCTATCAGACGCTGGTTGGCGACGATGTCTGTCAATGGCGGAGCAAAAAGGGACCACCGTGGCGGTGTAAGAAGGGACCACTTGGCGGCTGCGGGCTTGTCCCCTAGTCCACGGGAGGGCCCCGCGCGCGACGCGGCGTGCCCTCAACAGGCTGACGCGGCGGCGCGCGCGGGAGGGACCTGTGGGCCCACGGGGTCAAGCGTGGGCTGGGTGGTCGGTTCAGTTAGCAGTCGGGGTTTGACGCC
>JAKZVK010000488.1:0-9731 GCA_047516085.1 Bryobacterales bacterium | reverse complement strand
ACTCTCATTGGAAATCGCTTCAAACTCTCTCATGGCGTATCCTTTCTTTCCTTTCCGGGAAGCGGTCAAACACTGAATTCAACCGCTAGGATACGCCGCCCTTCCCTATGCCCTCATCCACAACTTTTGGTTATATCTCAGCTGGAGAACCTGCGGGCCGCTCGCGCTCCACTTCGCCTACTACAACTTCTGCCGCGGACATTCGGCGCTGCGCGTCACCCCCGCGATGGAGAAGGGCGTCACCGATCACGTGTGGTCAATCGAGGAGCTGATTGCGGCATGACCACGCAAAGACCCCACTACCACGCCCTACACCGGCCCCCACTCCGTGGTACTGTCTTATCTATCAAAACCCAGGGAGGCCCACCATGAAGCCGACAACCGCTTGCACGTTTCTAGTCCCCGCAACCCTTCTTCTCCTCAGCGGCTGCTCCACCGAGTCCGAAACCGCCGAGGCCAAGATCAGCGGCGACTCCTGGAAGACCAACTGGCCGCGCCACGTCGTCACCGAAGGCTTTGGGAACCAAACCGCCGTGGCCGCCGACTTTACCGGAGACGGGCTGCCCGACGTCATCGTCCATGCCGAGAAGCAGGCACGCCTCTACACCGCTCCCGACTGGAATCTCACGGTCATCAGCGAAGAGCCCGGCGATACGGCCATTCACAGCGAGGTGATGGATGTGGATGGGGACGGCGACCCCGACTACATCGGAGGCGTCTACAGCCCCGGGCCGGTCTTCTGGCTCGAGCGGCCCGACAACCCGCTCACGGATCCGTGGCCTTATCACCTGGTCGATGACGAGATCGACGGCACGCACGGCCTGATCCTCGGCGACGTCGATGGCGACGGCAGCCCCGACCTTGTCGCCAACAGCGCGCAAGCCAAGGGGCCGCACCCGGAGTCGATCGCCTGGTATAAGGTGCCCGAGAATCCGCGGCAGGCCGAGCGCTGGATCCGCCATGTTTTCTCGCAAAACGACGCCCCCGGACTCAGTCACTACATGGGCGTCGGCGACGTCAACGGCGACGGCAAGACCGACATCTCCGCCGCCGCCAAGATCCCCGAAGGCGGCAACTGGTTCGCCTGGTGGGAGCAGCCCGCCGACGGCAGCCTACCGTGGACGAAACACGTCCTCGCCACCGAGCAGGAGGGCGCCACCAACATCCTCATCGCCGAACTCAGCGGCGATGGCAAGACCGACTTCATCGCCAGCCGCGGCCACGGCAAGGGCGTGCTGTGGTTCGAGGCGCCCGAGTTCACGCAGCAGGAAATCAATCCCACGCTGGAGGGCCCCCACAGTCTCGCTGTCGGCGACATCGACCAAGACGGCGATACCGACGCCGTCACCTGCGCCAAAGACAGCTTCATCGCCGCCTGGTTTGAGAACGACGGCCACGGCAACTTCACTACCCACCACATCCACGAAGACCAGGCCGCCTACGACATCCGCCTGGTCGACATGGATAACGACAAAGACCTCGACGTCCTGATCGCAGGGCAGGAGAGCAAGAACGTCGTGTGGTACGAGAATAGGGTGCGGTAGAGGTGTTTCTCGCAAAGGCCCCAAGGGCCGCAAAGAACACGAAGAGACCCAGAATACCGTTCTTTACAGGCAGCTCAAGGCGCAGCGCTTGGCCAGTCAGTTGGCGACGGTTACTCGCGAACGGCTGCGCAGAGTCACGCCTTGGCCCCCGGTCAGCATGGGGGTGACGGCGAAATGGAACGTGTAGGTGGAGTCCACCTCGACCTGGCTGCCGCGCGCCTTGTTGGCGGGATCGCTCCACACCATCGAGACATTAATGTCGCTGCGCTGGAGCCCGAGGGCGCGGTCCTTCACGTACGTCTCGATCACCGTGTCGCTCCTTGGGTTCCTCTCGCCGTGAACCAAGGCGAAGCGCGCTCCCTCGCGGGTCGCGTGAGCCAGCGTGACCCACGACCATATCATGAGCCCGCCCTCGATCGTCGCGATGATGAACGTCAGGAGCAAGGTAAAGGTCAGGGCGAACTCGACCATGCCGGCGCCGCGGCGGCGGTTCCGTTTGCCGCGCCTCTCTCCGGCGATTGAGAAATTCCTCATCATGATGCTCCTTTGTCTTGCCGGTCCGTGGGTGGAAGCGCCGCTTGTCTCCAAGCTTGCCTGACACCCCTTACCCCAAGTCAGCGGGCACGGCATGCCGTGCGCCCCTACATATCTCCGCGCCCGGGCTTCCGCCACGGGCTGTTAGCGCACGCGCATCCATGCTTCACGGCGCACGGTTACGTTCGGGAACAGCCCAATGCCCGAAGACGAGTCGAACGGGTCCTCCACTTGCACACGGACATAGGCGCGCGGCGCTCCATAGCCCGCGCACGTCACCGTGCCGTAGTCGACGCAGGCGAACGGGGCCGCCCCCGGACAACGGCAGATTTGAGTGACGGTCGGGTTCACCGTTCCGACGTCATCTTCGGCGTCGTCTCGCACGCGCTGCTCAATCGTGTTGAAGTCGCCGGCGGCGATGTTGTCGTGGCCGCCGTAGAAGGCGCCGGTCCCGGCGGCGTTCGCCACCGCGAGACCGTCAAAGAATATGGCGGCAAAATCCGCCGCCCCGAACGCGAGCAGCATCAGCAGGGTTCCCGACAGCGCCATCTCGACCACCGCCGCGCCGCGCCTGGAATTATGATGCCTGGAATTATGATGCCTGGAGTTATGATTTCCTGTTTGCATCGCAGTCCCTCTGTGTTTGCTTGTTCATCCTGGTTTCTTCTTCATCCTCACTCGACCAAGCCGATGGTCGTCCGGTCCGGGGTCCGGCTGCTTCCGGCGTAGTCGACGGTCAGGTTGGGATTGCCGTTGAACGTAATCGTGTCCGCGATAACCATCGCCCAGGTCGCCGTCGCCCCCTGGTTGCCCCCAAAGGTTATGTTGGCGTTCGGGAAGTACATCACGCCCTCGAACGTTGTGAGCGCGTTGCCCGTGATAAAGGAATTGTCGGGGCAGAGGGAGTAAAACAGGATGTTCTGCCACGGGTCGCTGGGGTCCTTGGGAGCGCTGAGCTGGGCGTCGACCGTGCCCGAGATCGTGATGCCCGAAAGCGGGCCGACTCCGCAGATGTCGATGATCGTGACGTCCGTGCCACGCAGGGTGACGTTGCCGGTAGCGCTGAAGCCGTCGACCAGATAGACGCCGGGATTCAGATCGAGCGAGACGGAGACCGTCGAGCTGACGAATATCCCCCGGCGGTAATACCCGGGCAGCATCGGGCTCTCGACCGCCACGTTGCCTTCGTTGATCACCACCATGGGGTTCGAGATCAAGGGCAAGCTGGCCGGATCCGGGGGTGTCAGATCGTCGTAGGGGTCCGCGTCCGCGATCGCCTGGCCGGCCGGGGTGGGATTGAAGCAGCTTAGCCCGCCGCTGCCGA
Source organism: Bryobacterales bacterium (assembly GCA_047516085.1). Taxonomy (GTDB): domain Bacteria; phylum Acidobacteriota; class Terriglobia; order Bryobacterales; family UBA6623; genus JAKZVK01. The sequence goes on along the minus strand of JAKZVK010000488.1, from coordinate 6,329 downwards.
CATGGGCGCCGTCTGCGACATATCCGATCGCATGGGCGTTGACGCAGGCGCCGCTGCCGTTCTGAACCATTGAGGCGGGACTGTTGGAGTTGACCATGACTTTGCACCCGGCGTTCAGGGTGGCGTTGCCGTTCATGGTCAACCCGCCGGACGCGGTTGGGTTCAGCGCGAGCACGCAGGGGGGCGTGGTGTCGGGAACGATCCCCGCGATGGCGCGGGCCGCCACCGTCGAAAAGTCCTTCGAGAAAATCTTCATCAACGTCGTCGGCACTTGCTTGGAGACGGTCACCTGGACGAAGTTGTTGGAGTAGCCGGTGGGACCGATCAAGGCGGCCACCGAAGTGCCGGTGGCAGTATCGTCATACCCGTTCAATCGCGCGTCGGTCTGGGACGCTTCGTCGACCTCCGACTGGAGGCTGTTGCCGCGCAGCAACTCGAAGGCGGCGGAGCGGGCGCCCGCGTCGGCCGCGATTTGGGCGTGGCGCTTCTCGAAAAACAGGCGGCCGCCGTCCAAGACGAGGCCGAGCATGGCTAGCAGCAAGGGCAGAGCGGCCGCGAACAGCAGCAGGATCTGGCCCTCCGACTTGCGGCAGCGCGTTCGAAGTCGCTGTAGCTGAATCTTTCCCGCGTTGAGGTCGAACCTTCGGTAGCCTTTCATGGGTCCACTCTCCTCGATGACGGAACGGCCGCTTGGCATGATCGTGACACGCGGTCTCGGCGGGACTCGTTCCTCAGTAGCTCTGTCACCTTCCTCTTATACAGTCGGACTGAAGTTGTGACAATCGGCAGGACGCCCTAAGAAGCCCGGTACTTGGGTACTACCGGAGCCCGGCTAGGAGGGTTATCCGCCGGATCTTGAGTGGAGTGTGGTGAAAGGATCGTCACTGCGTATCTTGTCGTCAGCAGGGGCTCGGCATGGCGCGCCCTTGCATCCTTTCCTCGTAAACTTCGCCCTACGGTTCACTAGAGCATTTTCAGGAATAGAATAGACAACTCTTGGGGCTGCCTAGCATCGACGCGCTAGCTTATAGCGAAAGCATCTTCGGATGCGGTTTACGTCATCTGTGAAACCGCTCTAGCATTGGGCTTTGGGGGTCGCGGCGCTTGGGTGGCCGGTGGTCCGGTCCAGGACGAAAGTCCTAAGCATGAGGCAACCGCCTTAGAGGCTCCAAGGCAAAATAACAGGCTCAGTTAAGCGGACCTTCCAGGTTTCAGGGCGACTTCAGCCGGGGTAAAAAAAGGGAAGCCACCCCCGTTGCAGACCAGATGACAAAAAGGAAACTATCAAGATGAAACGAATGATTTGGAACACGGTCATCACGACCGGCTTGTTGGGAGCGGCTCTCCTTATCGTCAATGTGGAGGGCGCAGCGGGCAAGGGTCAGCCCGAAGACGTCGCCTGCTGCAGGATGCGGGCAAACGACCTGTTGGAAAAGTGCCTGGACCCTTTGCAACTGCCCAACCTGACGACTGGCGGCTGCCACACTGTGGCGGCTGAAACGTTTAGATACTGCAGGCGAAACCCCTCCCGGTTCGAGTGCCCCACGCCGTAGCCGTCGTTGTGCGCTTGAAGCGGTTCCCGCAACCCAATTTCCGCGGCACGCTTGCTAGGTGCCGCTTTCCCACTTCAGGCCCACCCGCAGCAGCCGGGGCGCGCCTGTCGTGGGCGTAGGCGTGAATCCCACCAGGAATGAGCGGTCGAGCAGGTTCTCGACCGCCACCAAGGCCGACAAGCCGCGCACGAGGCGGCGTTTCACCAGCACTTGGACGGAGGCGAAGCCGGGCAACAGGAAGCGGTTCAGGTCGTCTTCGAACTGCTTGTCGTAGGAGCGTACGCCGGCCGTGAACAGCGTCTTCCCCGTGAAGTAGAGGAACTGAAACGACCCTTGGTGCCGCGGCACCTGCGGCATGCGGACGTTTGAATCGAGCTGCGAGTCCACGTAAAGATACGCCGCCTCGACGCGTATGCGGCCGAAACTCTTCTGTGCTTCCAACTCTACGCCGCGGCTAGTGGCGGCGACGAAGTTTCGCCTCTCGCGCAGGATGGGGTCGGTCTGAATGGTGGCGTTGCCGATCAGGTCGTCGATGGCGTGCCGGAACAGCGTCGTCCGGAACAGCATGGTGCGGTGACGCCAGTCCATCCCGCCTTCAACGCCTACCAGGATCTCGGGCCGCAGGTTGGGGTTGCCGAAGGTCGTGATGTTGCCGACGCGGAACTGCCGGAAGAACTCGTTCAACGTCGGGGAGCGGAAGCTGCGGTATCCGGAAGCGCGCCAGCGCCGCGGGCCGTCGGAGATGGCGATACCGCCGCGCGGGCTCCAGAAGTCGTTGCCGCGGTCAGCGAAGTCATGGCGCAGACCTCCATACAGCCGAGTGCGCGACCCGATGGCCACATCCGACTGGACGAACAACCCCTGCTGCCAGAGACGCCCTCCCTGTGGCGGGCGCTGGAAGCCCGCAATCACCACGTTGTCGAGGCTCACCCCGCTCGCGCGGTGTGTATCCGCTCCGAGCATGAGGTTCCAGTCTTGTCGCGAACGGTTCCAAACCACCGACCCGCCGCTGTCTTCGGAGGGCACCTTCTGCAAAAGGGTTACGGTTTCGTCGTCGCGGGGCTTGTCGACCGAGGAGACCCTGGAGAACGTGCTGCGTAGCACTCCCCGGGAGTGGTATCCGCGGATCGAGAGACCCCCACGCTCGTATTGCGCACCGACCGTTCCCAATGAGCTCGAGTTCTCACGCATTGTAGTGCCGTTTTGCCGTTGTTCGACCAGGATGTTGGCGCGCAGGTTGAAACGATCACGATCGCGGAAGTGATCGAGCCGGAAATCAGTGACCACGAAGTCGACGTCGGCCTTCGTGTCGACCGGTCCGCGAAACTCCTCGGGGACGACGAAGTAGCCGTCCGAGCGGAAGCCGCGCACCTGGCCCGACAGGCCCCACGCCCCGAACAGGTCGCTATAGCCGCCCCGGGCGTCGGCGATTCCGGCATCGCCGGCCTCGAAGGCGCCCTGGAAGTGTCGCCGGTCGGGCGTGGGCGTAAACAGCGAGACGGCACCGCCCATGGCTCGGTCGCCGTAGACGCTGGTCGAAGCGCCACGCGAGACCTCCACCGAGTCGATGATGTCGGGATTGAATCGCGACCAATACACCCACCCGCCAAAGGGATCGTTGGCCGGGAGGCCGTCAAACAGCACCAGCGTGCGTCCCGCGGCGCTGCTGCCGATGCCGCGCAACGAGATCCCCTGCGTCGTGGGATGGGACACGAGACTCGAGGAGCGCCGGAACAGCGTGAAGCCCGGCACGTCGCGCAAGCGGTCGTCGATGTTGACGCCGGGGCGGCTCTGGATCGAGTCCTCGGTCAGAGCCGAGATATACGCTGTCGCGGGGGACTCGACCTTGCCGTGAACCGTGATCGAGGTCTTCAACGGCTCGACTTCAAGGTCATTGGCCGGCTGCGGCGGCGGGGCTGGGGTCTGCCCTAGAGCGAGAGCGGGGAGGGCAAAGAACAAAGCGACAGTGCGACGATTCATAGCTGTCCAAGCAGGACATAGCGCCCCTCGGTCGATTGTAGCGCGGGCAGAGCGCTCTCTTTTGTGGCGGTGAAGATGAGCCGATAGCGCTCACCCGCCGGACCGGCTAGATGTTCGGGCGTCGGCCCCGCCCCGGAGGCCGGCTCTACGACCGCCAAATACCGCAGGATCTCGTAGATCGCCGCTGAGTTCGGCGACGACAGGATCAACGAATCGTCGGAGCTAAACCGGATTTCCGCCTGCATCGAATGCAGCCTCCATACCACGGCCGCGCAGAGATCGACGGCCGTTTCAAAGCGCACTTGCCACTCCGTGCCCTCCGGCAGCGTGCGTTCGAAGACGATGTCGAGGCGGCGATGGTCTTCCCGGGTGAACTCGCGCACCATCACATCCCGCGAGCGGGCCGTGGCTTTCCAGTCGACGAAGCGCGCGCCGTCGCCGGACACGGCGGGGCGGATGCGGTAGAGGTCGTGACTGTCGCCGCGCGCCGGGGCCGCCCATTGCTGCTCGAGCTGCTCGATGATCGATGCCGTCGCACTTGACGGTTCGACCGACGGATAGACCAGCACCTCCTGCGTCAGCGGAAGGCGCACGCGGCGTTCGACAAAGCTGAACGGAAAGCGAGACCGCAGGCGGAAATGACCGCGGCCGAACCGGCCGCGACGCCCGAACGTAATCGGAACCGATACCACTGCCGCGCCGCCGCCGCTGATCATCGGGCAGTAGACTTCGTCCATCACCACGTCACGGTGGTGGTTGGCCGCCGGGGCTAGGCCGACCCAGATCGAGAACGACGGGAGGCCGTGTTTGAGGTTCTTGAGCTTGACGCGAGCGAGCGACGGTTGGCGTGCGAACAGATGAGTCGGGAACGAGAGCTCCAACTGCAAGCCGGCGAGGCCAAGCCTCGACACGAGCCCGGAGAGCACCATCGTGGACAGCATGCAGCTCAAGACGAGGTAGATCAGATTGTTGCCCGAGGTCAGGGCTGCGAAGGCCACCACGAGCACCGTCGTGACAAAGAAGAGACCCTCTTTGGTGAGGCCGTAGCTCCACGGTAGACGGACGCCGCGCAGACGGCCCCAGCGGGCGACCATCGGCGCACACAGGTAGATCACACCGAAGCAGAGCACCAGCGCCAGGCCCACGCTCGCGAGGCTGGCGAGGAGTTGTCCGCTGTCAAAAAGCCACTTGGCGGCGGCTGCCGCCGCTAAGGCGGCTGCCAGAAGCAGGGAGGCCCGGGTCAAGGGGCGATTACGCGAGAAGGTGAGCACGGACGGAGAGTCGGGCGGAGTCGTCGGTCATTGTAACAGTGGGGTGTTTGGGGTTGCCTCTGGAGTCGTGAACGCTCAGGACCGGCAACATCCGGGGCGGCAAGATCGTCACCGCTGGGGCTGGAATAAGCCCAACCCCAGCGGGGTGTGCGGACCCGCGGTCCGTGTTACGGGTGGCGGCTGGAGGGCTCCGCCGCCGCAGCCTAGCAGGAACGGTCCGCCCAACCGTCTGCCGAGCCACGAGCGGCGGAACGCCGAAGGCCCTTCCACCAGCACGATCCCTACAGGTCTCACGAACAAGCAATACTCTCTGTCACGCCCCCTCCTTGCCCCGTGAGATGGTTATCCGAGGCTTTTTCGGAGCGCCGAGTTCCGTTTCTTCCAGCCGACACGCGGAGAAAACCATATCGCGCCGACCAAGTCCCCGGAACACGAGAACACCGGATTGACGATGACGAAAAAGGTTCGGCCGAACCGTCGTGCTGAGTCAGACCGTGCCCGATTTGGCGCACAGCCCGTTTCGTCGCCTCCATGGTAGCTCGCAGACCGCAAGATCCGCGCCGTTGCAGGCCGTAAGTGGTTGAAAGAAAAAGGCAAAAAAATTCTGAAAATCTGTGACACTCGTTGACCCTGAGCCGTTGAATCATGTTTCGTGAACCGGAACCGCGGACACTACAGATGAACACGAGTGAACACGGATGGGATGCGAAGCCGCTGGGCCGAGCAACGGTTCAGCCGCTCAACGGAGTCAATCCGCCGGGGCTTCGAGTGGCGTCTCAAGGGCGGCGCGCTGGTCGGCGTCGGGATCGGCGAGGGGGAAGTCGAATGCGGCGCGGAGCTTGTCGGCGGTCTGTAGCGCCGCGTAGAGGGTGAGGCCCCAGAAGTCCTCGTTGCCATACACCACCAGGCGCTGCACGCGCTGCGGGTCGCCGGGCTTGAACCACAGGCCCACGCCTCCCTTGTGGAAAAGGTTGTCCTTCCAGAAGTCCACGCCGCGGCCCTCGATGAAGGTGCCGACGGTTTCACCCCGTAGGCGTACGGAGACCCGGTTCGAGGCCGGGTTGATGATGTGGGTCACGTCGACCTCGATTCGCTCGGACTTGTCGACCTGACCCTTGACCACGGGGAAGCGGGTCAGCACGTATTTCGGTTTCGCCGTGCGACCGGAACGCGACAGCCGGAAAGCGAGGTAGGTGTCGTGGTCAGTGGCGCGGACGACCCAAGAAACGGAGCCGTCTTCGAGCCGGCAGACGAAGTCGGCGCGGTAGTCGACGAAGTCCATCGTCGAGCGGTGCAGACTCAGTGACCCGGCCGCAAAGGAGGCGTGGTTGAGCGTGGCAGCCTTGACCCACTCGGGGCCCTCTTGGTCAGGGAACTCTTCGAGGACCTGGAAGGCGGCGCGCCTACTCATCTGCTCGTGCACGGACGCGAGAACGCCGCCGGCGATCTGCTTGAACGAGTCGCCCAGCGGCGTGAAAAGCAGCAGCAGGACGACGGCGATCTTCACCATGGGCCGGACGAACCT
>JAKZVK010000487.1:0-7412 GCA_047516085.1 Bryobacterales bacterium | reverse complement strand
CTCTCGGATTCAGCGATCTGCTTTGGCGTCATCGCCGCCGCGATGGTCGTGCGGAACTTCAACGCTCCGTTTCGAGTCAGACCGGTGAGTTGGGCAGCCGCGAGGGTCATCCACATGTGTGAGGCCACGACGTCCCGCGGGCATTGTCAGGTTGAGGGTGTGCGCGGCACACTACGCCGATGAGCGCCTCAGACCTCCGTTACGCCGGATACCGATTTCCGCCTGAAATCATCGGCCACGCCGTGTGGCTGTATCACCGGTTCTGCTTGAGTTTCCGCGATGCCGAGGACCTGCTCGCGCACCGTGGGATCACCGTGTCCTATGAGACGATTCGACAGTGGTGTCGAACCTTTGGTCCGGCGTACGCGAGGACGCTGCGGAGACGGCGAGGGCGCCTGGGCGACACCTGGTATCTCGACGAGTTGTTTGTGAAGATTCAAGGCCGGCGTCGGTATCTCTGGCGGGCGGTTGACCAGGATGGTGACGTGATCGACATCCTCGTCCAATCCCGGCGTGATCGGCGGGCGGCCACCCGTTTCTTTCGGAAACTGTTGAAAGCCCAAGGCCGCGCGCCGCGCAGACTGGTCACCGACAAACTGCGCAGCTATTCCGCGGCGCACCGCACCGTGATGCCCGCCGTCGTCCACAGCACGCAACAGTACGAGAACAACCGCGCGGAGGTCTCACATCAACCGACGCGACAACGCGAGGGCCAGATGCGACGGTTCAAGTCTGTGGGACACGCGCAACTCTTCTTGTCGGTGCACGGCCCGGTGCGGAATCTGTTTGGAGTCGGGCGACATTTGCTGCGGGCCGCTCATCACCGCCTGCTTCGAACGCGGGCGTTCGTCGAATGGGATGCGGTGACCTGCGTCTGCTGAGCGGACGCACTCACCGCTGCGTCGAGGCGAGAAAACGCGCTGGGCTGATCAAGTTGACAGAGCCGTCCAAGAACTTTACGGTGCCGTCGTCTCGCACCTTGATGTTGGCAGGCTTCAGATCACGATGGATGACACCCGCTTCGTGAGCAGCCTCCAGCGCCTCCGCGATCTGCTTCGCTATCGGGAGAGCCTCATCCAATGGGATCGCGCCTTGAGCAATCCGGTCAGCGAGGGTTGGCCCCTCGACCAACTCCAGTACCAACGCCCGAGTGTCGCCGCTTTCTTCAAGGCCGTAGATCGCTGCAATGTTGGGATGGTTGAGGCTGGCGAGGACGTGCGCCTCGCGCTGGAAGCGAGCAAGCCGATCGGGATCGCTGGCAAACGCCTCGGGCAGGATCTTCAGCGCCACCTGCCGGTTCAGCTTGGTATCGGTGGCTTGATACACCTCGCCCATGCCGCCCTCACCGATCTTGGCGGTGACGTGGTAAGGACCTAGGGCAGTGCCGGGCTGGAGGCTCATGGCGTGTCACCGTCCGACGGCGGCTTCCCTCTGTCCGACGTGCCAGATGAGCGGGTTGCACCGAATGCGGCGCCAAGAGCGACGCCGATCGCTATACCTAGGCCGACATTGTCGAACGCGGCACCAAGCGCAACACCTAATGCCACACCGACGCCGACCGAGGATCCGACTGTTTTACTGTCGCTCACAGCTGGCCACCTGCCCCTTCTACATATCGATCGAGCGTGGTATCAGTGGCCTGATATGACCTTGCCCCCTAAAACTGAACCAGCCCGAACGTTAGAATTCGGGCGGTGGGACAGGAGGCAGGATGCCACGGAAGCGGTACAGCACGGAACAGATTGTCACGAAGTTGCGACAGGCTGAGGTGGAGCTCGGTCGCGGCCTGCGTACGCCGGAGATGTGCAAGAAGCTGGGGGTCAGCGAGCAAACGTACTATCGCTGGCGGAAAGAATACGGCGGCTTGCGCCTCGACCAGGCGAAGCGGTTGAGGTTACCGCTTGCCAACTATGCGAAACGGGGGCGTCCGATCCCGGTTTAGGCCAAACCAGCTAAGATGCGCCTGCGGCTATCGGGCCTATGCGGAAGTCGGACGGCTTGACTGTTACCAATTCCGTTCACCAGACCAGCGCGATGGCAAGTGGGACGCCGAGGCTGCTCACGACTTGAACGCTCGTCCCTAGGCACGCACCCATGGCGCCAAGCGTGGTAGCGCTCCTGCGGGAGCTGGAAGGACTGAAGACCGAGTTCGGCGGCAACGCCGCGCGCCGCAAGCTCGCGCTGCTCCCCCGCCTGCGCCACGGGCGCCTCGCGCGCGCCGCTGACGTCCTTGCCCTGCACGAGCAGCTCTGCTTCATGCGCGCCTACCCAGACGACGCAGCCGTCCTGCAGCGTGTCGAGCAGTTGCTCTTAGACTTCGACCGGCGCTCCGACCTACGCCGATTCGCAGAGCACCTCGCTGACACGGGCATCGCCGGCACATCGATGCACTACGCCTTCTACGCACCAACGGCGCGCTGGCTCGCACGGCGCTGGGGCGACAGGCTGCATATCGATTGGGAAAACCTTGCCAATACGGCGCAGCTCGACGAACTGCTCCACCACCTCGCCCTGTGGGCCGAGACGCCTGGGCTGGACGAGTCTGCCGACGGGGCGCGCGAATGGATTGAGCGCATGCGGGGTCCAGACGAGACCGACGCAGCGTTCCTGGTGCGCAGCTTCGCAGGGTTGGATGCGGGCGAGCTGTTCGCGAACTACGTCTATGAGCAGCTCGACCCGCCGCTACGTCTGGCTGCGGGCCCCGACACACCAAGCCGCACTCGCGCGAAGCACTCGGTCGACCGCGTGACCTTCCAGACCGGTCCACTGCGCACGGCCCGACCCGAGTTGCCGGCAGTCATTCGCAAGCCCCCGCGCGGCATACGTGTCCTGCCGCCGCGTGGCGGCGCTCGGCTGGTGGACCTGGCGCGTGAAGCCATGGTCACCCGCAGCCGAGATTTAGATGTGTTCATGTTTGGCGACGCCCGTGAAGTGCGTCTCGTGGACTGGGGCGACGGTTTGATTGTCGCGGCGTTCTGCGCGAAGCCAGATCGACGCCTCCTGCTCGAGTCCGTCTACGGTATCGTCACGCTGAAGAATGGCATTCCCATCGGCTACGGCGTGATCTCGGCGCTCTTTGGCAGCAGCGAAATCGCCTATAGCGTTTTCGAGAGCTTCCGCGGTGGCGAGGCCGGGCACATCTACGGCGCCTGGCTCGCGACTGCGCACCATTTGTTCGGTAGCACCACGTTCACCATCTTCCCCTACCAGCTCGGCGACGGCAATGATGAAGCACTGCAGTCTGGCGCCTGGTGGTTCTACCAGAAGCTGGGCTTCCGTCCCCGTAACAGTGCGGTAACGAGGCTCATGCGGCGCGAGCTCGCCGCCATGGCCAAGCGGCCGCGCCACCGCTCGACCATTGCTACACTCCGCCGGCTCGCCTGCGAGAACCTCTACTACGACATGGCGCGGCCGCGCGACGACGTGATTGGCGAATTGCACTTAGGTCGCGTGGGCGAGGCGGTCACCGGCGCGGTGGCGAAGCGCTTCGGCAGTAACCGCCGCCGCGCCGCCCACGTGCTCACAAGGGAGGCCCGATCGCTGCTCGGCCTGAGCTCCCTGGACGGCTGGGACAGGAGCCAACGCCTAGTACTGCAGCGCTGGGCGCCGCTCATCAGTGTGCTACCGGGTGTGTCCCGCTGGAGCTCGTCCGACCGCCGGGCGCTCGCGGAGGTCGTGCATGCTAAGGGCAGTCGCCGCGAGTCGGACTACGTGAGCCGCTTCGACGCGCACCGGCGCCTTCGGCGCGCCGTGGTGGCGTTGGCGCAGCGAACCGAGGGATGAGACACTGAGCGATCGGAGGCGTTGGTGCACGGCTCCTCAGCCGCGCTCCGGTCAGCGATCGTCGATCCGCTGGTCTTGTTGACGGCCCGCGGTCCACGATCTTGCATGAAGTCGAGGGTTCATCCGAAGTACAAGACGAAATATCGCGTCGGGAATTGGCGGGCGTACGAGCGAGCGCTCGTGCAGCGAGGCGACGTGACGCTGTGGCTCTCGGCCGACGCCAGAGAAGGGTGGCGACCGTCGCCATCCGGTCAACCCGGCGGGCAGAAGAGGTTTTCGGATCTTGCGATCAGGACCGCGTTGACGCTCCGGCTCGTCTTCCGGTTGCCCTTGCGTCAAACGGAGGGCTTCCTACGGTCGATCCTCGCCTTGATGGCCGTCGATCTCGAAGCGCCCGACCACACCACACTTTCTCGCCGAAGCGGGCACCTCGACATCGAGCTGCACAGCGTCCCGCTCCAAGGGCCTATCCATCTCATCGTCGATAGCACGGGCCTCTCGATTATGGGCGCGGGTGAATGGGCCGCCGCGAAACACGGAGGCAAAGGCAGGCGAGGCTGGAAGAGGCTCCATCTGGGTGTCGATGCGGCGGGTGTGATCGTCGCCGGAGTCGTGACCGACGCGACGGTCGATGACGCGACGACGGGGATCGAGTTGATCACGGCTGTGGAGGGCCACCTGAGGAGCGTCACGGCGGACGCCGCCTACGACACGACGGCCTTCTACGATGCCGCACGTCCGCGGGGTGCGACCGTTGTGGTGCCACCGATCAAAACGGCACGTGTGACCGGACGGAGACGCCGGTCGAGCGCTCGGGACCGTACGATCACACAGGTGCGGCAGATCGGACGACGTCGGTGGAAGAAGGCGTCGGGCTACCATCGGCAGGCTCGCGTGGAGAACGCCTTCTTCCGGTATAAGTCGATCATCGGAGCCGGTCTTCGAGCGCGGAGCCCAGGAGGGCAAGTGGCCGAGGCAATTCTCGCGTGCAACGTTCTGAATCAGATGACCGACCTTGGTAGGCCAGAGTCGTACAGTGTCGGTCGGTGATGGTGCTCTGGGTTGGGACCGTTGTGGGTCAGCTCCGATTCATGCACCAACGCCTCACAACGTCAGGTCCACATGGATCCCTTGCTCGATCGGCCCGCATAGCGTAAGCTAACCGACCAGACACATGAAGCTCACTATGTCATCAAGCCGCATCGAGGGTGCGTTGGGGTGGCTACGGGGTGAGTATCTGGCGGTGCCAGGCCTAGCCCTGACGCCGCCGCAGGTCGCCGCCCGTTTTGACTTTGACGTGGTGACAGCCGAGGTCGTCCTCCAGGCGCTTGAAGATTCACGTTTCTTGAAGCGTGCGCCCGACGGGCGATTCATCCATCGCCAGTGCTAGGACCTCAGCGACGAGAGTGTGACGATGGATCGAGGCGGCGCGTTCAAGAACCAGGGTGCCCCGTGCGGCAATACTGTGGACGGCGAGCGCTACGAGGACCGGGATGAGGAAGTGATGGTCACCGAACAAGAGTGCTACGCTTGCGGGTGCGTGGTCACTCGTCACGAGTACCACGACGGCAGCGTAGGCCGCAAGGTGGTTCATCACAACGGCAAGAACCTTGTCGACGAGCTCTTTGCCGCGCATTAGCCGGATCTCACCTGGCCTTTCCTCCCGAGACGTAACACGGCCCGTTGTCGCTCAGGAGCCGCGGCCTATGACCACCCGGACCCGGTCGATTCCCGTCTTAGCCCGGACCAGGTCCAGCGTCTCCTTCACGTCGGCGGCCTGCATCGACGTCCGGAGCATCCACGCGATGATGCAGCGCGCGTAGTCATCCAGCACCGTCGACAAGTAGTACGCGCCCCACCCGACCACCTGCAGATACGTGAAGTCGGTCTGCCAGAGCTCGTTCGGCCGACGGGTCGGATGCCGAAACGACTTCGCCGCCAGCACGATGAAGGCCGGGCTCGGAATCAGGTCATACGCCTTGAGGATCCGATAGACGTCGCTATCTCGGCGCAGCCCGCGGTCCCGTGCTCGCGATCGGACGCTCCGACGCGTGCAGATGCTCGGCGCCGTCGGCGGTGGAAGAAAGCCTCCAGATACCCTCGGCAGGCACGCGTGGAGAACGTGGTCTTTCGGTACAAGTCGATCATCGGACCTGGTCAACGAGCCCGCACGGAAGCCGGGCGACAGACCGAGGCGCTCCTCGCGTGCAACGTGCTGAATCGGATGACCGAACTCGGTCGGCCCGCGTCCTACCGCATCGGTTGGTGAGGGCTCCGCCGTTCCGGAAGGCTCCGCCTGAACGATCAATCCTGCAACAACGCCCGTCACGAGGTACGGGGGCACTAAGTGTATGATAGGCAGCCGTCTGCGCGGAGAGTTTCGGATCCGGTCTGAGAGTCATATGGACCATCACATTTCGACAGTACGCTCTTCAACAGGGCGCGCCGGAGATCGAGTACATCGGAGGAATACTTCGGCGAGTATCAACGCCGGAAACTGGCGTCCGAAGTCCGTCGATTGGTTGGTCGACCGCGACCACCAGATCCTCATGGCGGAGGCGTCGCTCCCAGACGATCCTTCGACCGTCGTGCCGGTGGCCTACAAGGTGTCCCACGAGCTCCGGTTCAACGAGACAGAGCATCCAACACGAGTACCATGACGGAAGCGTCAGCAGGAAAGTTGTGCGCCACGACGGGAAACTGCTCGTGGATGAAATGCTGTCGGCTCAATAGGCCGTACACGGAACCGATCGTAGTAGGATAGTTGCCTCGGCGCGGGGATCGAGGATCGAACGAGCACGCGCGGATAGGAGACGAAGGGGTGACACCTTCTCATGATGTGGTGCTAGTAGGCGGCGGCGGCGCGGGACTTCGAGCGGCGATCGCCATCGCCGACAGCAATCCAAGACTCAATATCGCCGTTGTCTCCAAGGTGTACCCGATGCGGAGCCATACCGTCTCCGCCGAAGGCGGCTCCGCGGGCGTCATCGCGCCCGACGACAGCCTCGACGAGCATGCCTACGACACCATCTCCGGCGGCGACTGGATGTGCGATCAGGACGCCGTGGAGGCGTTCGTCAAGGAAGCGCCAGAGGAGCTCCTTCGACTGGAGCACTGGGGTTGCCCGTGGAGCCGCGAGCCCGACGGCCGGGTTGCCGTTCGTCCCTTCGGGGGCATGAAGAAGAAGCGCACGTGGTTTGCCGCCGACAAGACCGGCTTCCACATGCTCCACGCGCTTTTCCAGACGTCCCTGAAGTACACAAGCGTTGTTCGTTACGACGAGTGGTTCGTCACCAAGCTCCTGGTGGATGACGGTCGAGTCCAAGGCGTGGTGGCGATCGATCTGCAGTCCGGCAAGGTCGAGGCGATCACCGCGCGGTCGGTCATACTCTGCACCGGCGGGTGCGGAAAGATTTTCCCCTTCACCACGAACGCCAGCATCAAGAGCGGCGACGGCATGGCGCTGGCGTATCGGGCTGGCGCCCCGCTGAAGGACATGGAGTTTCTCCAGTACCACCCGACCGGCCTGCCCTTTACCGGCATCCTGATCACCGAGGCGGCCCGCGCCGAAGGCGGGTACATGATCAACAAGGATGGGTACCGGTACCTGCAGGACTACGCGCTGGGCA
>JAKZVK010000486.1:0-4927 GCA_047516085.1 Bryobacterales bacterium | reverse complement strand
CGGGGCGAAGGAGGCGGTGGAGCGGCTCTACGCGCTGGCCCACGCGCTCGTGAACGATTACGAGCGGTTCGAGCAGCTCGTCGACGGGGGAGAGGCGGGCGACAGGGAGAGGTGTTGGAATGACCGAGGCGCTGGTGCCGGCGGCCGCGGCGACGTCGGCCGTCACGGACAGGGGGGCGGTGGGGTTCACGCTGCCGCAGGTAATCGTCGACGCGGGGCCGGACGCCGTCGCGCGGTTTCTGGAGTTCTTCGCGGGGCGGATCGCGAACGAGAGGACGCGGGCGGCGTACGGGCGGGCGGTGGGGCAGTTCCTCGCGTGGTGCGAGGCGCGAGGTCTCGGCCTCGCGGCGATCGCGCCGCTCCACGTGGCCGCCTACATCCGTACTCACCCGGGATCGGCCCCGACCGTCAAGCAGCACCTCGCGGCGATCCGCATGCTCTGCGACTGGCTCGTCGTCAGCCAAGTCCTCCCGGTGAACCCCGCCGCGGCCGTCCGGGGGCCGAAGCACGTCGTCACCAGGGGCCCGACGCCGGTCCTCTCGCCGGCCGAGGCCCGGACGCTCCTCGACAGCATCGACACGGACTCTCTGGCCGGGCTCCGGGACCGGGCGCTCCTCTCGGTGATGCTCTACAGCTTCGCGAGGGTGAGCGCGGTCCTGTGGATGAGGAAGCAGGACTACTTTCAGCAGGGGAGCAGGGGGTGGCTGCGGTTCCACGAGAAGGGGGGCAAGCGGCACGACGTGCCGGCCCATCACCGGGCGGCGGAGGCCCTCGACGAGTACCTCGAGGCTTGTGGGCTCGACGACTGGAAGGCGGCGCTGTTTCAGAGCGTGAATCGGGCGCGGGTGCTGACCGGGCGACCGCTGACGCGTCGGGTCGTACTGGCCATGACCAAGCGCCGGGCGGCGGCGGCGGGACTCCCGCCGTCGACGTGCTGCCACACGTTCCGGGCGACGGGGATCACGGCGTACCTCTCGAACGGGGGGACCCTCGAGCACGCCCAGCAGATCGCCGGGCACGCGTCGCCGAAGACGACGAAGCTCTACGACCGGACGGCGGACACGGTGACGGTCGACGAGATCGAGCGTATCGTGATCTGAATGGGGCCACCGCCGCAGATGCTTTCACGGCGGTGGCCCAGACACTGTGGGACGACCGCGACCCGTTGGGACGACCACCGCCCGTTCCTCCCCTACAACGAGCTGGACGTGGCCGGACGGAGCGGAGCGACGGGAGGCCACGTCGCGACGACCACCATACAGAGGGGTCCCATTTCTCATTGCCATTTCCAGCCATCGGTGCGAGTCTGACGCGAAGCACCCGCGCCGGGACTTCTCGGATCGGGTCGGAGGTGGTCTGCCGCTGATGCCCAACTGTATCCACGGAATTGACGTCCGGTTCTGCGCGGCATGTCCGAACCCAGCCGACACAACAGCAAGACGCCGTCGATCCATTCGGATGCGTGCTGATGGTCGCCAGCCACAAACACCGGCTGAGCGCGAATCGTACGAAGCCGTGTACGCCTATGAGGAGGCCCTGTCAAGCCTGAAGGGAAAGACCATACGGGCGGGGCGAACGTGGCCGATGATCAAGGATCATGGCATCATCGGGGCTGTCGAGCGGATCGTGACGAAGAGGAAGGAAACCGAAGGTTATAGGGTGCTGGTGGAGATGGGGATGGAACACATGGCGTTTGAGGCGGTTGTCCTGCGCCATCCCGAGTCCTTTAGTCCTGAAGCGGTTGCGGCGGCGGACGACAGATTGCGAAGACTACGGGGCTGAACACGATCACCGAGGCCTCCGCCGAGGGCAGACGCGAGCGTTCGGGGCGGCGGACCTGGTGGCGTCTCGTTTCTTCACCAAACCGCC
Organism: Bryobacterales bacterium; assembly: GCA_047516085.1. Taxonomy (GTDB): domain Bacteria; phylum Acidobacteriota; class Terriglobia; order Bryobacterales; family UBA6623; genus JAKZVK01. The sequence goes on along the minus strand of JAKZVK010000486.1, from coordinate 3,058 downwards.
ATCGAATCACCCACCCCTGCGGCGTTCCCGTCGGACCAGTCCGCCTCGGGCGGGACGTTGGGCCGATGCCACCCGTCGTCCCGTAGACCGCCTGGGAGACGGCTCCCTTGACGCGCCGGTACACTACACTAACCAAAAATCGCACCCAACACCCTATCGACGCTTTCGGACCTTCTCTCATGCTCACTCATAACCAACGCCGATTCCTCTTTCGCTCCCTGCACAGCAACAGCTGCCTGCTGTTCGTCGGCGCAGGCTTCTCCACCGACGCCCGCAACCGACTCGGCTCAGGGATTCCCGCGGGTCCCCAACTCGCGGCTCAACTCTGGACTTGGCTCGCATACGACGGTGCTTACGACGGCACTCCCCTTAACGAACTCTTCGAGGCCGCCCTTGCCTCCGGCCGCCCGTTGACCTCCCTCACGAACTTCCTCGACGACCGGCTACTGGCTCAGCACGTCCCCGATTGGTACGCGATCCCGACCCGACTATTCTGGCATAGAATCTACACCACCAACGTCGATAACGTGCTAGAACGTGCATTTCGCAACGCCCCCCCGTCCCAGGGGCTCGACGTCGTGAACGCCGTTGTCGACGACTACCGTGACCGCGACCAGTTCCTCCGCCGCATTCAGTACATTAAGCTAAACGGCTCCCTTCCCGGCCGCCCGGATCAGTTAACGTTCTCAACCAGAGAATATGCCCGGCGCTCCGCCCAGTTTGACCAGTGGTACGATCACTTCGTTCGCGACTATACATTTCACCCAACGGTGTTTGTCGGGAGCGAATTGCGAGAGCCGCTTTTCTGGCAGGCCATCGAATCGCGCCAAGCACGCCGACGACACCCCGAGGAACGCCCCGCGTCATTTCTAGTCACTCCGGATATTTCTCCAGCAAAACGCCCGATACTAAAGGAACTTAATATCAAGCATGTCGCAACTACTGGCGCGGACTTTTTTAGGTGGCTTGCAGAGGAATATGACTTCCCCGACCGCACTACTACCTTGTGTGTCGTAGCCCCGGACGCGGCCGTACTGTTGGGACACGCCGACCTCGCGACCCAAGACCGGAGGGACTTAGAGGAATTGCTAACCACGTTTCCAAGTGTACGAGTGCCAGAACCTCAGCAGAATCGCCCGAGAACCTATTTCCTAGGGGTACCGCCCAGATGGGCCGATCTGGCGGCGGGCTTTGACGCGCCGCGGGATGTTACACGGGTCATGCTAGGGGCAATTGAGGCCGCAACCGGCCTGCCTAAGTTTCGGGTCTTCGGACTAATCGGACCAGCGGGCTCCGGAAAGTCCACGGTGCTCATGAGGTTGGCGCTGACGCTCCGGCAGCAGGGCCGGGATGTGTTTTTTTCGGAAGGCACCGAAAGGCCCCGCACGGCGGCCGTGGTGAATGCGCTGCGCCGGATGGGCCGCCAGGCCATCGTCTGCATTGACAACGCACATCTTCTAGGACCCGTAATATATGAACTCGTCGACGCGATGGGCACGGTGGAAGTACCACCACTCTTGGTGTTCGCTGCCAGAATGAACTTGTTCGAGCGGAGGCTCCGTGCTATAGAACGGCAAACCACCACCCGCCTTTTCGAACTGCATGACCTAAGCGCGAGAGAGATCACGGGCCTGCTGGGCGTCCTAGAGCGATACGCTCAACTTGGTCATCTGGCTGCAATGTCGCACCAGGAACGCCTAGATGCATTTCGCATCAGAGCCAAGAAGCAGATCCTCGTCGCTATGCGCGAGGCGACCCGGGGATACGGGTTCGACGAGATCGTGCGAGGGGAATTCCAGGAGATCGATAATCCGGAAGTGCGGGTGTTGTTCCTGTGTGCCGCCGTGGCTACAGCGGAGCTAATAGACGTCGACCGCAAACAGCTGCTTGCATGTGCGGAATGCAGCCCCGCGGAAGCGCTCACGGCTATTAGAAGGAACCTTAGAGGATTGCTATTTGAGGATGAGAAGGGGCGAGTTTTTGCGCGCCATCCGGTAATCGCGGAATTGATTGTAGATGTGCTGGCAAGTCGTGCGGACGTGGCGGAGGCGTACGTACGGCTCCTGAACACGCTGGCTCATGATATCGGACCAGGCAGGGGTCGCAGCTCTAGGGCGTGGCGCTTGTTCGTGAGGCTCATTGACCACAGGCGGATTTTCTCACGGTTTACGAAGGACATCGAGCTAGCGCGGTCCATTTATCGCGCGGTGGACAGACATTTTCAAGGCGACGGACATTTTTGGTTACAGTTCGCGAATCTCGAAATCGAGTTCGGTGAAGTCGTCAATGCGCGACCGCATGTGGCCTACGCCGAGGCCCTCATGCCCGAACATCCATTCGTGATGACGACGAAGGCCCACCTAGCATTGCGGGAGTCGCGCGATGTGGAGTCTGTGGAAGAGGCGTGGGCACTGCGGAACGAGGCGGAGACGGTGCTGCGGGAGCAGATTGGACGGGCCGGTGCGACGGATGAGTATCCGTATCATGTGTACTTGTCGGGAATGCTACGTTGGGTGGAGAGGTGGTCGCACGGCGCGGCGGGCAGGCGCAGGGAGCTGGAAGAGTTGCGGAAGCTCGCGGAGGAGGCGACCATGCGGCACGCGTACAGCAAGAAGATCAAGGACGTTGCGAGCAGCGTTGAGCGGGAGTATTTGATGACGGTCGTTGTGGGGTTACCGAGCAGGCCGGGAGGCGAATAGGGAACCGGTCATCCGAGTGGCTACAAGACAGAGCGAACGTACCAGCGGCGGCAGCAGCCAAGGTTGAGGTCTGGGTCGCGGGAGAAATTGGCGGAGCGGCGAGGAATCCGGGGGGCAGTGTTGGAGGTTGAGCTGTGGGGCTAGCTCTCGGGGGCGGACGGTGCGTCTGCCACGGCGCCCCAGTCTGGCAAAAAAGGGGGCGGCCGCCGGGCGCGGGTTTGGGGGCGGACGGCGCGTCCGCCACACGCTCCGGCCACGGCCGCGCAGGATCACCGCGGCGGTCCGCCGGTAGCCGGTGGGCAGTGCCCGGAAGCACGCGGCCGCGGTTGTCGGGGCGCTCGACGCAGCTTCCCTGGTCG
>JAKZVK010000485.1:0-4801 GCA_047516085.1 Bryobacterales bacterium | reverse complement strand
TACGACCCCGAGTTCGACCACGCCGCGCTGACTCGGCAAGCCAACGGCCGGCGCGTGGCGCGTTGGGCCCCCGAACGCAGCTTGATGCTGCGCAAGCCCACTCTCATGTTGCCCCACCAGGGCGGCAAACGCTTCGCGGTCGATTCGCCCGAGTTCCGCGTGCTGTCGGAATGGATCGCCAACGGTGCGCCGGCGCCGCTGGCCTCGGACACGGTGATCGAGAGTCTCTCGGTCTTCCCCGAGCAAGCTTGGCTGACACCGGGCGCCGAGCAGCAGATCCTCGTGCAGGCGAACTATTCCGACGGTTCGAGCCGCGACGTTACGCGCTGGGTGAAGTTTTCGAGCACCGATTCGGGCGTCGCCACGGTCAACGACCTCGGGCAGGTCAAGATGCAGGGCGCGGGCCAGGCGGCGATCACGGTTTGGTATTCGAGTAAGGTAGTCTTCGCCCGGGTGGGCGTGGCGTTCGACCACAAGATCGATGCCGCGGTCTACGCCGAAGCGCCGAAGAACAACTACATCGACGGGTTGGTGCTTGAGAAGCTTGAGGCGCTCCACATCGGCCCTTCGGGCGGCGTGAGCGACTCGCAGTTCCTGCGCCGTGCCTACCTCGACGCCATGGGCGTGCTGCCCACGCCGGATGAGGCCGAGCGGTTCGCCGCCTCGAAAGCCCCGGACAAGCGGCGGAAGCTGATCGAGACGATTCTCGAGCGCGAGGAGTTCGTCGACTATTGGGCCTACAAGTGGTCGGACCTGCTGCTGGTATCGAGCCGTGACTTGGCGCCGAGTGCGATGTGGTCTTACTATCGCTGGATTCGCGACAGCGTCGAGAAGAACAAGCCCTGGGACCGGTTTGTTCACGAGATCTTGACCGCCACGGGCAACAGCCGGCACAACGGCGCACTCAATTACTATCAGCTTCACCGCAACCCGATCGACCTCGCCGAGAACGTCACGCTGGCATTCATGGGGCTGCGCATCACGTGCGCGCGCTGCCACAATCATCCGCTCGAGAAGTGGACGCAGAACGACTACTACCAGTTCGCCAATCTGGTCTCGCGCATCTCGCAGAAGAACGGCGCCGAGCCGGGGGACGTGGTGGTGTACCGCAGTCCGGCGGGCGAGATCAATCACCCGAAGCTTGGGAAGCCGCTGCCGCCACGTCCGTTGGATGGCGAGCCGTTGGATCTCGACAGCGAGAAAGACCGGCGGCGGCATTTAGCGGATTGGCTTACGGCACCCGACAACGCCGCCTTCTCGCGCGCGGTGGTCAACAAGATTTGGGCGAACTTCATGGGCCGTGGCGTGGTCGATCCGGTGGACGACATGCGCGAGACCAACCCGGCGAGTAACGAGAAGCTGCTAGCGGCGTTGAGCGACGATTTCGTCGAGCACCGATACGACGTGAAGCATCTCGTCCGGCGCATTATGAACTCGGCGACCTACCAGCGTTCGTCGCGTACGAACGAAACCAACGCGAACGACGACAAGTACTACTCGCACTACATCGTGCGGCGGCTGCCGGCGGAAGTCGTATTGGACGCGATTTCGCAAGTGGCGCGCGTGCCGACGCAGTTCAGTGGCTATCCCGAGGGGACGCGTGCCTTGCAGTTGCCTGATACGCAGGTGAACTCGTTTTTCTTGGAGGTCTTCGGGCGACCTCCGCGGATCAACGTCGACGCTGCCGAGCGCGAGCATGCTCCGACGATCAAGCAGGCGCTTCACGTGATCAACGGCGATACGTTGAACCAGATGCTGCGGGCGGATGATGGCGCGATCGACATGTTCTTGAAGCTGGGCCTGTCGGACCGGAAGATTCTGGACCACCTGTACCTGTCGGCGTTGAGCCGCTACCCGACGGAGCGCGAGAACGAGGCGTTGCTCGGCGTGCTGGAGGAGGCGGAGCGGGAGACGGCGGCCTATCCGCTCGAACGTGACCCGCGCCGCAAGCCGTTGGAAGACTTGATGTGGGCACTGCTCACCGGCAAGGAGTTTCTGTTTAACCATTAGGTTTCCAGCCCCGGCGGGCACGGCAGACCCCGCCCACACAGCAAATATGGCGACTCGCTACGGCATACGGGCTCTTCTCGGCCTCGCGGTCTTGTTGATCGCCGGCACTCTTGCCGCTGCTGATCCCTCCTTCAAGAACGATGTTTTCCCCATCTTGCGCGACAATTGCCTGGCCTGTCACAGCGCCCAGGCGAAGATGGGCCAGTTCGTGATGGAAGACTACGACGGCTTGATGATGGGCGGCAAGAACGGCAAGTCGATCGTCCCGGGCGACAGCGACGCGAGCCTGCTCATCCAAATGCTTGACGGGCGCGCGCAGCCCAAGATGCCCCTCGGCGGCGAGGATCTGCCGCCCCAGAACCTGGCCGTCCTGAAAGCCTGGATCGACTCCGGCGCCAAGGGCGAAGCGGTCACCGCCGGCGGCCCGACGCTGCCACCCATCGAGTCGCGCGTCAAGGTTGCCGCGCCGATCGGCGCGTTGGCGTTCAGCCCTGATGGCAAACACCTCGCGCTGGGACGCTTCCAGCAAGTGCAACTGCTTGATGGCGCGACCGGCGCCGTTACAGCGACGCTCGACGGTCACGCCGACCTCGTCCGAGCCCTCGCGTTCAGCCCGGACGGTAAGTTCCTGGCCGCCGCGGGGGGCGCGCCGTCGGAGTACGGCGAGGTCAAGCTCTGGGATGTCGAGACGCGGGAGTCCACCACAAGCATCCGCGGGCACAGCGATTGCATCTATGCCGTCGACTTTTCGTCCGACGGCAAGCGGCTCGTCACGGGTAGTTACGACAAGCTGATCGAGTTGTGGGACGCCTCGACGGGCGAGAAGATCAAGACGCTCAAAGACCACGTCGATGCCGTCTATGCCGTGGATTTCGGCGTCCGGGAGACCGATCTTCTCTCCGGCGCCGCCGACCGCTCGGTAAAACTGTGGCGGCTTGATACCGGCAAGCCGAGCCTGACGCTCAGCGAGCCCCTCGCCGGAGTGTTGTCGGTCGCGTTCCATCCGACGGCGCGCCGCATCGCCGCAGCCGGGGCCGATAAGACGATCCGTACGTGGGAGATCACCAGCGAGCAGAATAGCGAGGCGCGGCTCATCAAGGCGATGACCGGCCACGAAGGCTCGATTCTAAAGATTGTCTACTCGCCGGACGGCAACACGCTGGCGTCGTCATCGGTCGACCGCACGCTCAAGGTGTGGGATTCGACGACGCTGGAAGAAAAGCACACGCTCGGCGGCCAACCGGACTGGGCCGCGGCGCTGGCTTACAGCCCGGACGGCTCAACACTTGTCGTTGGCCGCTACGACGGGTCGGTTACGTTCTACGAAACTGGGTCGTACGAAGAGCAGCGCACGTTGTGGCGCGCGGCAGAGGGTAAGACAGAGGTTACGACCGCGGCGCGATGAACGAGGACCCCGATGAATGAGGACTACGTGATAGGAAATCCGCCTTTGGAGAGGCTCATGAAACGTTTACTCACAGCACTCCTAGTCTTGGGATTCGCGACCGTCGCCTTCGCCGACCCGCGCACAAACCCGCCGACGATTCAGAAGACGTCGCCGGCGGCCGTGGCACGTGGCTTGGTGGTTGAAGTCAAGGTCGAGGGGATCAATCTCGTCGGCGCGAGTGAGGTCTTGTTCGACGATCCGGCGATCAAGGCGCGCATCCTTCACGTGAACGCTTTGGGCGAGTTCATCGGCAAGTTCGTCGGATCCAACGGCGGACGCAGCACCGTCAACCGCGGCGATCCCCCTCCGCTGAGCCAGGTCACGATGGAAGTCGAGGCCGGCGCCGAGGCCAAGGTGGGCCTCTACCGCTTCCGGTTAGTGACGAAAGAGGGCACGACCAACACCGGCATGGTGAGCGTCGAGCCGTTTTATGGTTCGCGTCCGGAAGTCGAGCCGAACGACACGCTACAGGACGCCTTGTTGCAGGACGACTACATCTTCCCGCCGACCATCGTTACCGGGAAGCTCGGCGAGCCGGGCGACGTTGATTATCTACGCTTCGACGCGACTGCCGGGGATGAGCTGGTGGCGCAGATCACCGCGGCCGAGTTGGGCTCGAAGCTGCGCTGGTCGATGGAACTGCTGGACGAGAAGGGGGTCGCTGTGACCCGCAAGTCCGTTGCGTACGGTGACGGTGAGCCGGCGCTCGCCTATCGTGTCCCCGCCGACGGGACGTACTTCCTGGCCGTGTCGGACGTCGAGCGTGGCGGCAGCCGGAATCACTTTTATCGCTTGAAGATCGGCCACTTCCCCTATCTCACCGGCGTCTACCCGCTGGGCGTGCGCGAGGGCGAGAAGGCCGACGTCTCGCTGCGCGGATACAACCTCGGCGAGCGGCGCAGGATGACAGTCGAAGGCAAGTCCGACTACGAGTCGATGGCCCGCCAAGACCTGCGGCCCGACCTCGATCTCGGGCGGCCGCACAACGAATTGAAGTTGGCCGTTGGACAGTATCCCGAAACAAGTGAGACCGAGAGCGGCGCCGATGCCGCTTCCGCGATGGACGTGGCCGTGGGGACGACCATCAACGGCCGCGTGAGCGGATTCGCTGACAACGGGGCGACCGCTGACGAAGACTACTTCCGCTTCGAGGCCGAGAAAGGTAAGCGCTATGTGATGGAGGTCGAGGCGCGCCGGCTCGGCTCGCCGCTCGACTCGGTGCTCGAGGTGTTCGATTCCGAGGGCAAGCCGATCTCGCAGATCCAAGCCCGCGCCGAGGTGAAGACGGAAATTGAGCTGCGTGACCATAACTCCGTCCAGGCGTCCCTGCGTATCAGCGCGCCG
>JAKZVK010000484.1:0-5785 GCA_047516085.1 Bryobacterales bacterium | reverse complement strand
CAACTTAGCACTGTGAACCTAGCCGCTGTAAGGTAGCACTCCGCGGCTAGACCTTCAATCGCCGGCAGCTTGAACCGCCACAGGCTCGGTAGCGAGAGCCTGCTGAATGGCCTCGACCTGCTGGGGCGAGCTTTCCGGCATCGGCTCCCGTGGCAGCCCGCCGTTGCGCCCCTGCAGGCGCAGCGCCGTCTTGACGTTGGCCGGCAGATTCGGCGCGTCGATCGCGTTCCAAAGCTGCAACAGGCTCTTGTGCAGACCGAGCGCGCGGGCGTGATCGCCGTCGCGGACCGCGTCCCACTGCGAGACGCACCACTCCGGCGCGGCGGTCAAGATCGCCGCCACCGAGCCGTGCGCGCCCAGGCTGTAGGACGGGTACAGCAACGCGTCCACGGCACTGAGGATTCGCACATCCTTGCGGCCGCGCAGGTCCTCGGTCAGCAGCAACAGATCGGCCAGGGTTTTCATGTCGCTGGCGCTCTGCTTGACGCCGATTACGCCGTCGACTTCGGTGAGGATACGCGTCAGAAGTTGCGGCGACAGGTACGACCACGGCACGACGTTGTAAATGATGATCGGCAAGCCGCTGGCCTGGGCGATGCGGTCGAAGTGCCGCAGCATGGCGTCGTCGTCGGGCCGAAACAGATAATGGACCGGCGTCACCTGCAAGGCGGCGGGCCGCAAGTCGGCCACGGCCTTGGCGCGCTCGATCGTCGCGCGGGTGCTGTCGGTGATGATGCCGGTGACGACTGGGACGCGGCCTTGGACTTCCTCGACGGTCGCTGCGGTGATGCGGCGGGTTTCGTCGGCCGTCAGCGTGTGGCCTTCACCCGTGCTGCCGCATACCGCCACACCGTGTACCTTGGCGGACTCGACGAGGTAGCGGACTTCGGCGCGGTGCGCGCTTTCGTCAACGTTGCCTTCAGCGTCGAACGGCGTAACCAACGGCGGGATGATGCCGTGGATGTCGTTTTGGCTCATAAGGGTGTTTCGCGGCGCTCCCGAGCCGCTATTGTTACACACGTCGGCGGGGTGCCAACCAACTGTTGACGACACGCGCCGGTCATAACCAAACTCGGAGCCGCGGGCGTGAGCCTGCGTTGAGGAGCTTGACTGGCCCTGGGGCGCTGCTGGCCACGCGAGGTCCCTCGGGCCCTAGGCAAACCCGACTCACCTCGCGACATCTCAGCGCAAGCTCACGCTTGCGGCTCTGAACCTTATTGGCGGGTGCCGGCGACTTCCAGTGGGCAGTTCACCGGGCCAGGCGGTTGAAAGCTTGCCGCGAGTTGCCGATAATCCTAGGCAGTGAGTTGTATGCAATTCACCATCGGCGCGGGCCGATCCGTCGTGAAACGCTCTCGACAAGTTCACTTGCTCGCCATACTCTCGCTGGCCATGTCGCTGGCAGGCCTCTTCCCTTCCCTGCCGGCCCAACAAGACTCGAGCGGAATTGAGTTCTTCGAAAAGAAGATCCGGCCACTACTGGCCGAGAACTGCTACGCCTGCCACAGCTCGAAAACTCTGGCGACGGCGGACTTGTTGCTCGATAGCAAAGCCGGCGTCCTCAAGGGCGGCAGCCGCGGGACGGCTGTGATCCCCGGCGCGCCCGACGACAGCCTCATCGTCCGCGCCCTCTCCTACGACGACCCCGACCTCAAGATGCCGCCCAGCGGCAAGCTCAGCAACCAGCAGATCGCCGACGTGCGCCGCTGGATCGGACTGGGCGCCGCCGATCCGCGCACGGACGAGGCCCAACCGGCCACGACGGACGGCGGTATCGACTTCGACGAAGCTCGCAGGTTCTGGGCCTTCCAACCGGTGACCAACCACGCGCCGCCGGAGGTCCGGCAGAGCGACTGGCCCCTAACGTACATAGACCACTTCATCCTGGCGAAGCTCGAGGCAAACGGCCTGGGCCCCGCGCCGCCCGCCGACAAGCGCACTTTGCTACGGCGGGTCACGTTTGACCTCATCGGCCTGCCGTCCACGCCGGAAGAGATCGAGAACTTTCTGCGCGACGAGTCCCCGCAAGCCTACGAGAAGGTCATCGAGCGCCTGCTCGCGTCCCCGCACTACGGCGAGCGCTGGGCGCGCCACTGGCTCGACCTCGTCCGCTTCGGCGAGACCAGCGGACATGAGTTCGACCCGGACAAGGCCGATGCCTGGCGCTACCGCGACTACGTGATTCGCTCGTTCAACCAAGACCTGCCCTACGACCGCTTCGTCCGCGAGCACATCGCCGGCGACTTGCTGCCCCAACAACGCCTCACGCCCGACGGCACGCACTGGGACAGTCCGCTGGCCACCGGGTTCTTCGGCCTTGGCGAGGAGCGCAACGCCGCCGACGATGTGCCGCAGGTTCGTGCCGACCGCACCGACAACCAACTCGACGTGCTGGGCAAGACCTTCCTCGGCCTGACGATCGGTTGCGCGCGTTGCCACGATCACAAGTTCGACCCCATCCCGACCGAAGACTATTACTCGCTCGCGGGCGTCCTCGACAGCTCGCAGGTCATCCACAGGCCGCTCGACGCCCCCTCTCGTGTGCGGCGAATGAAACGCATCGAGGAGGAGTTGGTTGAGCTCAACGGCCAGGTCACCTCATTGATGAGGCAGGCGCGGCTGGAGCGCATCCGCGAGGTCAAGCCTTACCTGCTGGCCGCCGCCGACCTGCTCGCGAAGCAGCAGGAAAAGACGAAGGAGCCGATCGAGAACCAGCTCGGGGCCTATGGGCTGAGCCCGCAGATTCTCACGCAATGGTACGAGGTGCTCGAGCGGGCGGCCGAGGAGCCCGACAACGTCTTCTATCCGCTCGCGAAGCTGGCCATGCCGGCGGCCCAGGGCGAACCCGCGTCGTTCAGCGAGCGGCTCTCCGCACTACGCGACGAACTACGAGAGTGGACGGCAAAAGCGGACCCCAACCATCCCTTTCAGAAAGAGCGCGGCGACGTCGTGTTCGAGGATTTCGAAGGGGCGGACTACGGCGACTGGACCGGCGGGGGTGGAGCCTTCGGCGACGGCCCCTCGACCTACATAGCGCCCAACCTTGCCGCGGGCGGGTACCAGGGGACGCGGGTCGCCAACTCCTTCGCGAGCGGCTCGAACCATTGGACCGGCTCCCTCACCTCGCAGAGCTTTCCGATGGAGAAGTTGTACATACACGTTCGGTTCGCCGGCAGTGAACGTCCGACTAACCGGCGCAAGTATGGCGACTTGTATGTATCACTGATCGCCGCGGGCCGCTTCCGCTCGTTGAGCGCCGAGGGCACGGGCTTCTTCCACTGGAAGACACAAAACGTCACCCGCACGCCGGGACAGATTTCGTTCATTGAAATCGTCGACCGTTCGCGCGAGGCGCACCTGGTTGTCGACAAGATCTTGCTCTCCGATAGCAAGGAGCCGCCGCCCATCGCCTCGGCGCCGAACCGGCGGATCGTCAGCATGATTGATAGCGAAGCGCTCAGCTCGCTCTCCGATCTGGCCGCAGCGTACGAGACGCTGTTCCGCAATGTCCTGAGCGGCAATGTGCTGAGCGGCAATGTGCTGAGCGAAGGTGCTAGTGACCGGGAAGGCCGTTGGCTGCTGTCGGCGATCAGCCCCACCGGTATGTTCGAAGACGCGTCGGTGCTGATGGCCGACGAGCAGCGTAAAGCGCTCGAGGAACTACAGGGCAAGCGGGCCGAGTTGGAAAAGCAGATCCCCGAATCGGCATTCGGTCTCGTGGTCGCCGAAGACCGTGCGCAAGACCTCCCAATCCACATCCGTGGCAGTCACACAAACCTTGGCAAGCCGGCGCCGCGGCGCTTCCTGCGCGTCCTGGCGGGGGACGGCCGCGCGGCTTTCCGCGACGGCAGTGGACGCGCGCAACTTGCCGAGGCGGTCGCGAGCCGCGACAACCCGCTGACCGCACGGGTGATGGTCAACCGCGTCTGGAAGCATCACTTCGGCCGGGGGATCGTCGCGACGCCCGACAACCTCGGCAAGACAGGCAACCGCCCGTCGCACCCCGAGTTGCTCGATGCGTTGGCGTGGCGGTTTATGGAGTCCGGCTGGTCGCTAAAGGATTTGCATCGCGCGATCGTCCGCGGCAGCACCTATCGCATGTCGAGCGACCCGGACGAGCAGGCAGCGGCCGTTGACTAAGAGAACGCGTTGCTGCACCACATGCCGGTGCGGCGACTGGAGGCCGAAGCGATCCGCGACGCCATCCTGACCGTGACGGGAACGCTCGACCGTACCGCGTACGGCCCGAGCGTGCCACCCTTCATTAGCCCCTACCAGGACGGCCGCGGCAAACCCGAAAGCGGTCCGCTGGACGGGGCGCGGCGGCGCAGCATTTATATCAAGGTGCAGCGGAATTTCATCAACCCGTTGTTTCTCGCGTTCGATTACCCGCTGCCGGTCTCAACGATCGGGCGGCGTTCGACGTCAACCGTCCCTTCGCAGGCGCTCATGCTGATGAACAACGAGTTCGTCGCCCGGCAAGCCGAGAAGTGGGCCGACCGCGAGATCGCAGTCCACGGGTCATGGGATGAGCGCATCGCGACGATGTTCGTCAGTGCATTCGGGCGGCCCGCCGAGGAACAGGAACTGGCCGAAAGCGAAACCTTCCTGCGTAAGCAGATGGCCCGCTACGAAACGGGCGATGCCGACGACTACCGGCCCTGGTCCGACCTCGCGCATGTGCTGATCAACTCGAAGGAGTTCATTTTCATCCAGTAGAAGAACGCCTTCCTGCAGAGCGGCGGCGGCCTCGTCTAGTGGCAGGCGCCGTTGGATCTCCCGATCGTCCGGCTGGACTTCCTCGCGGAATCTTCGGGTCGCCTAGCGAATCAGGCCGAGGAGTGACGCGGTAGGCCTTCGCAGGTGCCAGTCGGTCCGTCTCTGAAATTCGGTGCCGACGGCAATCAGGGCCGCTTCGTTGTGGGGCGCGGCAACGAGTTGCAAGCTGGTGGGCAGCCCGTTCAACCCGAAACCGCAGGGCATCGTCAACGCCGGCAGGCCGCTCACGTTGCCGGCCCCGCCCAGGTCGGTGTTGCCGCGGTTACTCAACTCCAGGTTCCCGCTGCGGCGCGTCGAGCGGTCTTCGTCGATCCGCGGAGCGGTCTCCGGCTGGCCGGGCTGCACGATCAGATCGACCTCGGCGAAGACCTCGCGCATCTTCTCTTGAATCAGCCTGCGAATGCGCATCGCTTGCAGGTACTCGGTCGCTGGAATCTTAAGCCCCGAACGCAAGCCGGACTTCTGGCGCTCATCCGGCAGTGCGTCAAACCCCTCGCTACGAATCAGCTTCTCGAAGATCGTCGCAGCCTCGCACGAGATCATCGTCCGCGCCACTTGCCCGTATGGCATCTCCGGTAAGGCTATGGGGCGAAACTGCAAGCGCATCTCTTCGAGTACGCGCAGCCCTTCACGCAACGCCGGCCGCGACTCGGGATGCGCCCACTCGTCGAAATCCACCTCGGCAAAACCCAGCCGCAGGGTCGGCAAGGCACGATCGTACGACCCGTACGTGAAGCGGCGGCCTGAATGTCCGGGGTCGTTCGGGTCGGGGCCCGACATCGCTTCGAGCACCAGCGCGCAGTCTTCGGCGGACCGGCACATCGGTCCCAGCTTGTCCATCGTCCACGAGAGCGCCATGGCGCCGTAGCGGCTCACGAGCCCGTAGGTAGGCCGCAACCCGGTGACGCCGCAGTGTGAGGCCGGCGTCACGATCGAGCCCCAGGTCTCCGAGCCGATCGCGAACGGCGTCAGCGCGGCGGCGACCGCGATGCCGGGACCGGTCGAC
>JAKZVK010000483.1:0-7382 GCA_047516085.1 Bryobacterales bacterium | reverse complement strand
CCTGCGCACGCGAGGCTGCCGGGACCCGCCGCCATGGTGGTGGGGGAGGACGACTTTCCCGACGTGGTGCTGGAGGTGGATCACACCACGGACGCGCGCCGGGGCAAGCTCGCGCTGTACGAGTCGTGGGGATTCCCGGAGGTGTGGGTGGACGTGCCGGACGCGCCGTCGCCAAGCAGGCCGCGGGGGCGGCGACCGGGGCTGACGATTCACCTGCTGGAGCACGGCGGCTACCGGATCGCAGCCGAGAGTCGAGCATTCCTCGGCTGGACGGCGGAGGAGATCCACGTCGCGCTGAACGAGCCGGCACCGTCTGAGCGGACCAGCGCGGTGGTGGAGCGGGTAGGAGCGGCACTCGGCGCTCGCGAAGGCACGGGACCGGATGACGATCCGCTGTTCCGCTCGCAACGGCGTCAGGGATTCGAGCGCGGCCGCGAGGAAGGTCGGACCGCCGGCGTGCTGCAAGGCCGCGCGCAGATGGTCCGGCAGATCCTGCGGTCACGCGGCATCGAGGTTGCCGAGGGGTTCCCCGCCGACGCGGAGGCCTTCGCCGCGGCTTCCGAGGGGGTGCTGCTGGCGGCGGCGTTGGCCTGCACGAACGATGCGGACTTCCTCGCCGCGCTCCGTCGATGAGCGCTTCCGCGAACGACCTCTACCTGGGTGCCTCACTCGGACCGGACTGGGATTCGGTGAAGGAGTGGGCCTCCCGCGGCATGCGCTGGTTCGGCGTCGGCGACGACATCGACTGCGTGGTCGGCGACGCGCGGCAAGCGATGGCCGAGTTCCGCACGGCGATGAGCGAGTTCGATCGGTAGTGACGCCGCACCCTACACGCGGCCCGGGAACGACCTGCCCCTGACCTGACGGAACGGCGGCACCCTCGGAGCGTCCTCGACCGACTCATCCCGCCAGGAGTTGGCGTGCATGTAGTGCACGGCGTATCCGCGGCGCCGCGTGCCGGTGCGGTTGGCTCCGCCGCGGTGCAGCACCAGGCTGTGGTGGAAGCTCACGTCGCCCGGCCGCAGCGGCACCTGCACCACCGGCCACGGGTCGGTGCCGAGTTGCTCGATGAACGGCTCCAGCCGCTCCCCGCGCACCATCCCCCATCGGTGGGTTTCCGGCGGCGAAGTTCAGGCAGCCGTTCTCGCTCGTCGCCTCGTCGATGGCCGTCCACGCCGTCACCAGATCCATAGGAAAGATGTCGCGCCAGGAAGCGGAGTCCTGGTGCCACGGCTGCTCGCTTCCCGTGCGTGGGCCCTTCATGAACAGTTGGTCGTTGTAGAGCTTGAGGTCGTCGGTTTCCATCAGGTCCGCGACCATGTCGACGATCGCCGGATGGCACGCGTGGCGCCAGAACACCTCGTCGCGGTACGCGATCGTCGAGAGCTTGCGGACCGACAGCACCTGACCCAGCACGGGTTCCTTCCCTTCGCGGAACGGCCGTTCGAGCTGGATGCGATCGGCGGGGATATGACGGGCTCTTCCTGACGCCACCAGATCGGCGTGCTCCGCCAGCCTCGCGATATCGGCCGCGGAGGCCACGTTGTGTCTATAACGGCGGCCTCGCGCCGCAGAGTGGAACAGCCGACCGGAGTCCTTCTGTGCTTACCGAGATGCTACATGCTCGTCGGTCTGAGGCGGAGCCTCCCTAGATCTCCCGTCCGACATGCGTGCCGGTCGCGGTTTTTTCGTGCAGTTTCGATGCCTGCCAACAGGTCGTCGAGGTCGTAGTGCGGCGCGTGGGTCCGCTCGACGATGAGCTCGCCCTCGCGCAACTCGGTGTCGACGGTTGGGCCGACCGCCACGTTCGCACCTGCGGCAAGTGTCTTCGGGATTCGCAGAGCGAGGCCATCGCCCCACTTCTGCTCCTCGGTATGAATCGCGGCCTACTATCCGGGGGGTAGTACGGAGCATAAGCCAACGCAGCACGGATGCCCGAACGCGAGTCTCTGGTCGTTGTTGTTCGCTCGCTTAGCTCGGTAGATTGCGCGACAGCCCACTGCTTTCACCCGACAGGAGAACACCACCTGGACCAACGCGGTCGAGCAATTCCGGCGACCGGCAGCGAACCAGGGCGAAGATTCACATCTGCCATTGGATTCGGCGGACTTTGTATCCGGGCAGGCTGTTGCATTCGAGTGCACGCTGCACGCCGATGAGGCTGACCACCTGCTCGCAGTGATCCTCATGGATTCTCATCCGTCCGTCACGAAGGGCAAGGTAGAGGGCCTCAGCGGCCTGCTTCGCCCCAATGGCCGCCACGACCCGAGGATGACGAAAGAGGCAAAGGGACCAACCAGGACGTTTGCCCTCGAGATGTGCATGTGCTTGATGCCGTCCCTTTCGTTCATCAATGATCGGCAAATATCCTCGGCAGACACTGATGGCGATTGTCGCCGATTCACCGTCGCCAAGCGAGGGCCTTCCTGACACAAGCCTGCCGAATAACCGGTACTCAAGTTCATTCATAGCAACGATACACACGTTGTTCTCAGCGACCAGATCCTGAATAAATTGCTGCTTTCCCTTAGTCCTTCTCGCGTCGTGCTGTAGCTCCGAAGCCACGATTTCTGGCACTAAGATATCGTTTGGCAACGCGTCGACAATACGGTCTCCATATCGGCTTGCATGGAGGTTAATCAGAACGCTTGTATCGATAACTAGAGGAGTCATAGAGTTTCAACGAGAGAGTTCGAGAAGGCTATCTGTCTCAGTCTCCTCAAGTTCAATATCGTCAATCACTGCCCGTAGTTCGATGCGCTGCAACTTCAGGAGCTCCGCGAGTTGGCCTTCGGACATGAGGCCTTGCTTCCAAGCCGCGTGCGCCATCTGGCTCAATCGATGCGATATTGGTCGGCTGGCGTCGTCCTTGGCCGTGTCGCTCCTCTCTGCCAGTACTCCAAGAACCTCGTGCGCCTGCGCATTCGATATCCCGCCGTTGGATTCGAAATAGTCCCAAGATCCCTTGTTGATTACTCCCAACTCCTCGAGTCGACGAACGCAAGCTTCGCGCGAAATGCTGTACTGGTGAGCAAGCAGGATAACGTGACGTCGCGACAGCTTGGCCGAACCGGCGGTCACATGTCGGAAGCTCTCTTCGAAGCTACTCCGTGGCGTAAGAAACGCCCGGCCGAACGCGCTTGCGTAGCGCTCCGCTCGTGACAGGAACCGTTCGTTCTCATCGAGAACCTCTGGTACTTCGCGCGTGCCGACGAAGTGCCCTAGTTCGTGCACGGCTGATTGTACTCGCCGTTCGAGCGGATGGTTGGCGTTCAAGAGGATGCACGCACCGATCCTTGGGTCATAGGCGAAGAGCCCGGCGACTTTCGACCGGGAAGAGAGTCGACGCTGATAGAGCCGGATATGAAGGTACGACTCGATCAGAGTGAAGACATCGGCTAACGGTCCTGGTCCGAGTCCCAGCGAGTTCCTAAGATCTTGTGCATGTTGTTCGGCCAGCGCGATCACGTCGCCAGTGTTGATGGCACGTTCCGGCGGATAGGTCTTCCGTGACCCAATGCCGAGCACGTTCTCAAGTTCTACTTCGGCCCTTACAAGGTCACTCAACAACCGGACGGCTTCGGCCGTGTGATAGCGCTCCGTTACCCGTAACTTGCGGAAGCGAGGCAGAAGATCCGTGTGTACTGCCTCGCGCCGAAGCAGCGCGTTCACCGAAGTCCCATAGTAGTGGGCGAGCTTTTGGAGTTCTTGTATACGGACGCGCCTTATGCCCTGCTCGATCGAGACCAGGGTTGGTCGCGACATACCGATGATCTGAGCCGAGTTGTCCTGGCGGAAGTCGGCGTTTTCACGGGCAAGGCGAAGGCGGCGTCCAATCTCTTGAGCACTGATTTCATTCAGATCCGCCATGGCTTGCTCCCTTCGTCCAGTGTCCTATGAAACTGTGTTGTCCTTGGGCGCGAACAAAGTCGCGCCACTCGCCCGCGTGTTGGAGCAAGAGCTGCTTCAATGCCTTAGAGACATCTTGTTCCAACAAGCCGGTAGCCTGTGCAATCTCGAATCCGTATAACCGCAAGTTGGCCCCAGGACATTCAGCCATGTCCGCCAGTTGCTGGAGGTGGCGTGCTCCAACGATACCGTACTCCACCATGGTTCGACTAAGCCGCACCCGGCCAACACGTGGTATGGCGTCCACATAGCGGTTCGCTGTTAGGTCGCTGATCGTGTATGTGTCGAGAGGCTCGGTCAGGCCTGCTGCATGTATGCTCATCCGCCGCAGTAGACATGCTGCGCACAAACCGCATTGCCGGAGCCTTCCATCGAAACGCACATTCCAGCGCTGCTGCCAGCAGGAGCGCGTGCTCAATATCGATTCTCTTTCTGCTTCCGCCCGGGCGACGAACGCCGTAACCGTTTGGGCCTTGGTGCTCCAAAGACGGGGCTGCTCGTACACGACCGAATATCCGAGCAACGCGTTGATGAAGCGCTCCATCTTGCGGAAGAAAGTCGGATGATTTCGGTAGTCAGGATATGTGTTGTGCAACGGCAATAGAACAGGACCGAGAGCCCCCTGTCCGCTTTCGGGTACGATTATCCTGTCGACTTGGGAGAGGTGTCCTGCGATTGCTGTGATCGCCGCGAACTTGAACCCTCTGGACCGCGCACCGGTTTCGCGGGATGATGCGACTTTGACTGCAAACGGGATCTGATCGAACGGTCGTTCCCCGTTCTTGATCTGATCCTTGATCTTTGTTACACGGACGCGGACGGCGGCATCTTCGGTGTCGAAGAGTCCAGACACGCAACGAGAGTCGAGGCCATTACTGTAGGCGATTGCGAACTTTTTGTTGTTGCGAAAGGGCAGCGTGCGTTGGCGGGCGCCGTTCTCCGCAGAATACCCTGCTGGTACAAAGGAAAACTGCCAGTCGTCGCCTGTCAAATGACGTAGCGTGTCTTGGAGGGACATCCGGACATCCGGCTGTTCCCAAGCTTCCAGTTCGAGAACTGGGAGCGTCACGCGAAACCGGCGTGACCATTGCGTGGGACGACGCGCCCGTCGCCGGTCCGCGAACTCCACGGCGGCGCACACCACTAGCAAATCGTAATGTACCGGTTTCCAGCCTGAGTAGTGGTATGTGTCGAGGATTTTTGGGTCAAAGACGATTTCCGTTCCCAATTCAGCAACCGTTAGATCGCTCTTGCCGTCCTTATTGGAGCCGGTCCCTTGTTCGGCGATGTGGAGCGTAAGTGCGTTCTGACCTCGGTTCCTACGGTAAACACTCACAAGGAAGGCCCGTCATCGAGTCCCGTTTTCTTGGAAACATCACGCTGGAACGCGTTCTTGTCTCCTGCGTGGAGCGCGTCACAAACGTCGCTCTCGGACAGTTCTCCGAATGCGGCGTTGGCCCGGGTGACGGTGCGGTCATACTGATCGTGCGTCATTTCCTGAGACTCATGGGAGTGGAGGAACTCTTCCTCGATATGGCTTCTCGCTCTAGTGGTATGATCGTGAACAGCGGCTCCAAGCGCGTATGCAAGGGCTGTGCCAAGCGGCATCTGATCCGATAGCCGAAGAGCCAGCTCTCTCTGGAAAGTGTCTCCAAACACAGTCTTGGGATGACTGCGGAATGTGGTATCAACTGATTGCGTTGGGTCGAATTCCAACTGCGGTCTGCGCACAAGGGCATGAAGATCACTCAATAGGGCTCGGTTCCCGTCGGTGACGAGCTCGTTGGTGAGTGCATCGCAGGCAAGGGCGCATCGTTCAGTGCCATCTACAGCATCGTTGTGCGCGGCTGCAGCGAACCGCTTCCAGCGCCTGCTGAGTCTGAAGTTCTTGAACGGTCCGTCAGACATGTGCGACCTCCGATGCGGAAGGTTACGTGCGATGGACTGACAAAGTCAAGAGAGAAGAGCAAAAAGCCGACGTTGATGGGCGACGGTGGTCGTTCGACGGTGATTCGTGAGGACGCGAACCACTGGCTGACGTTATCGGTGGAGATATAAACCTTTGTGGATACATGAATTGTATGGACCGTCGAGTGCTTGGCGACGTAGACTGTCCGCATTGCAGTCGAGCTGAGAGCAGCAGGCCGCCTTCGCCGCAGAGGCAGCTTGGGGAGGATGCGCGGATCGGTGCCCATGGCGAGAGGGGGCGGATGCCGAGATGCAGGTAGACGCGCCGACGCAGGTCTTCTGGTCCTCGCACTTGGCTGCCAGCCGAAGGCGGGCGTGGCTGCGCGTCACCGCCACCGTGGCGACGCGGTCGCGTAGGGTGTGGTCCCGGTACCTTGCCACGATCTCGTCGATCTCAGGTCAGGGCGTGAGCGTGCAGATCTTGGCGACGGCGTCCAACACGGTGTCGGGGAAGCGGGCAGATGTGCTCGGCCTTCCGCGCTTGCCAGTCCAGGCTCTTGATCTGGTCCGAGAGGATCACGCCTGTGATCGGGTGGGCCTGTGGAATTTCCACCTCATAGGGTATCCCTTGCGTGCATTGGTCACGGGACACACGAGCGCGAGTCCGATCTTGCCGTTGTAGGCACGGGGCGATACCACCGCCGCTGGTCTGCGTCCCACCACGTCGTGACCCTCCTGCCGATCGAACGTCATCAACGACACGACGTCCCCGCGATCGGGGACATAGGGGTCGGCCACTATCAGATCTCGCGTCCGACGTGTGTGCCGGTCGAGGCTTCCGCCTGCAGATTAGTAGTGTCGATGCCTGCCAGCAGGTCGTCGAAATCGGAGTGCGGCGAGTCGGTCCTCTCGACGATCAGCCTGCCCTCACGCAACTCGATGTCGACGGTTGTGCCGTCCGCGACGTTCGTACCGGCCGCGAACGGCCTCGGAATACGGAGCGCCAGGCTGTTGCCCCACTTCTGGACTTTGGTCTTCATCGCTGCCTCTCGCCCGCGGATATACATTGAGTATACTTGATCGAGGCGCGGGTGCCCAAAAGCGACGCTGGGGCTGCTGTCCGTGGCTCGCGCCGGCCGATAGACTCCGGCAAGCTCCACATCCCCCCTAGACAGGCAGGTCACTCGATGAGCGCTTCCCCGAACGAACCGGACACCACATCGCTCAACGCGGTCGAGCGATTCCGCCGGCGCATGGACGACGGGCATGTCTGCCTTGGCATGAGCGTCACGCTGCCGGACCCGATCGTCAGCGAGGTCGCCGTCGAGGCCGGCTACGACTTCATCTGGATCGAGAACGAGCACTCCTACCAGACCACCAGGGATGTGTTGGCGCACATCCTGACGGTGCGCGGCACCGGCGTGGCGCCGATGGTGCGGGTGCCGGTGAACGACCCCGCCGTGATCAAGCCTTACGTGGACATGGCGCCTGCCGCCATCGTGGTGCCGCTGATCCGCTCCGCGGCGGAGGCGGCGGCCGCCGTGGCGGCATGCCGCTATCCGCCG
>JAKZVK010000482.1:0-5935 GCA_047516085.1 Bryobacterales bacterium | reverse complement strand
TCGCCGGAATCAGCGTTCACGTTCGCCGAAATCGGTGTTCACGTTCAGCGAAATACCCACCACTTCAGCAACATACGCCGTTTCTTCGGGGGGTCAGTTTTCGGTGTCGCCGGGGGGTCAATTCCGGATGTCGCTTGACACAAGGCCGAGACGCGCACGCTTCAGACTGCTGGATCAGTCGCTGGCCGACCGCCTGGAGTGGATGGCGCACGAGGTAATCCGCGGACGTCGGTCGATCCCGCCGGTGGTTCCCGCCTCCCGTGCGCCGTCAGGGCCGGCCGGCGATGCGACTAGACGCGCGGTCGTCAATGAGCTGCATGCCGGCGGTGCCGCCGTCGAAATGCCACATCCACGGCCTCGGGTTGCACCGATCGCCTCCGGCCAGCGCGCCGGTGCCGACCGTGTAGTCGCCGTCGGGCAGCCAGTCGGGCGACTCGTAGTTGGCGGCTGGCGTGTCGGTCACGTGCCGGACCGCCTTCGACGCCATGACGAGCCACAGGTTCTCGGACCGTCGCGACTACGGCCGTGCGCGGCTGGGCCGACGACGAGATCCCGCTCTCGGTCGTCGAGCGGACTCCGCGGCGAGCTGCCGGGCGGCATGAGCATTCACTACCCCACGAGCTCCCACGAGCAGGTGATCGAGCCACCGCACCCCGCGAGTCCCCATCCGGATCGGCCTCGGAAAAGTACCTGCCTCCATCTGGGCGAAGATGGCCTACCTCGACAGGGCGGTCGCCGGGCCCGCCCGGCCGAGCAACACGGCGAAGGCCGAGCGCCGCATGCCGGTTCGCTGCCGTCACCGGGCTGCGCATCGGGGACGTGCTCGCGATCGGCGCGCAGAGCGCCGCGATCAATGGCCGGGGAAAACGCTCGCGACTGATCACGAACGACGACCGACGGGCAAACGGACGACGCTCAGCATACTTCCTTCGGACACAGAACCGGAGGCAGACAGGGATGTTCGATGACGATCGGCTCTACTTCACCAACGATCCGGGCCTGCTCGTGCTCGGCCGTCCGTCAACCCTCGCCCATTGGCGAAGTGAGGGCCGGGGGCCGGCGTACCTCAAGATCGGTTCCCGGGTCGCCTACCGCGGCGCCGACTTGAATGCGTGGCTGGACGCTCAGACCGTCCGGCCGACCGATGGCCACCGGGAAAACGCGTAATCCACTGGGCCGACAGCGATCTTGAGGCTGTGTCGGGATCTCGGTCCGGCTGCTGAACACCAGACCGCGCTGGCCGCCGTCTTTCAGTAGCGCAACCGCCTATCAGGAAGAAGACTGCTGCGCACCGCCCATCCCGACGCAGAAAACTCGAACTCATCTGGACGCAAGCAACTGGACCGCACACCGCCCACCCGGAGCACAAAAATGGACTGCGCCGGTTGCTCGTTTTTCTTCAGAGGCGGCGTCTGGTGTCTTCCGACGGCAGCAGCAAGAGGTTCGTCGGAGGCGCGCGGTCCCGTTGGTTCTTCGGTGGACAGAGGACGTGTTTCTGCGTCGCGGTTCTCTCAGCCGGGGCTGATGCGGTTCGAGAAAACGCGCCTCCATCGAGGCTCACGCTGTCATGGTCACTCCGGACGAAAACGGCAACCGTTGCCACAGCGGCTCTCTCCGAGGCCTTCGAGTCTCTCCGTGGCCGACCCATTTTTCCGAGCGTCGCGTCGAGGGATTGTCCCTCTCGTTGTTGAACTTGCGAGTGGCGTTCATCGCTCTCGCAACCGCGCTCAAGCACCGTGAGGTGATGTTCGTGCCGGAAGACGACCCGACGCGGTACACCGCACGCTCCGCCGGATCCGCCGGTGGAACGGGGGACGAACGCACGGCCGTGGTCCTCGGCGTGAAGGGCAAGCTCGTGCCACGTGCATTCGCAGTGAACGCGGATCATCTCGCAACGCTGGTGAACGCCATGCCAGAGTGGCAGCCGAGCGTGTCCCTCACGTTTCTGGACGGCGACGGCGAGATCGAGGCACTCATGATCTGGGCCGGCGATCGAGCGACCACCGCGGACGCCTACGGCGTGGCACGAACACTCCCCCACCGCATCTGAGCACCGTACGAGAGCAGTCGAAGAGAGACGACGAGTACAACGGCTCAGACGAGACAGTCCGTGCACGGAGCACGGTCAGAGGTCGGTACGAGACAGCCGCCAAAGCCCGTGCGTAAAGCGCACACGCCCAAAAAGCCCGCGACCAGTCGCAGTGACATGAGCCGCCGGAGGTGACGTGAGCCGTCACCGCCAGAGGCGTGCCGCGTGAATAGAACCTGCAAAGGCGACCGAGATCATGAAGAGGATGTGGCCCGACGGAGTGTCCCGGCTCGACTGGGTATCCGCAGAAGATCAACCTCCGGGACGAGCTGCAGCGGGGCTTCACGACACCGAACTGCGCGCATGCCGCCGCCGCCCTCGCAAAAAACGGGGCGCACACGCAAAGGTCACGGTGCTCGATCCGACGATGGGGACGGGAGTGCTGGCCGGAAGCCGCAACCTGAAGTAATGCAGGACGGCGAGGGCCCACCTGGGCGACTTGGCCAGATGGGCGGTGAACCACGGGATCTGGGTCGAGACGTACGTCGTCACCGGAGATTTCCTGCACCCGCGGTCCTCGACGGGCGACATCAGGCGTCTGAGAGCCACGACGAGATCAACGCGAACATCGTGGTCACCCGCCTCACCGGCCGGTACGGCTGAACACGCGGGAGGGAACCTCGATCAGGGATTTCAAGCTGCTGCCGAGCAGCACGACGGAGACCGCGTACATCGAGCTGGCAGCCCGAACCGTCGCGGACGGAGGCGAGCTGATCGCGCTCAGCAGCGCCCGCTGGATGACCGACGAGGACAACGGCCGCGCGGTCAAGCGCCTGCAGACGACGGGCTCCATCACCGACATCCAGATGTACCGCCGCCAGAACATCAGCAGCGCGCGGCTGTTCGGACGGAACGCGCAGCACCTCGACGCCACCGCGTGGCGGTACCAGAAGGGCGCCGCGCTGCCCGCGACCACCGTGTCCCCCGAGACGACGAGCCCCGGCGAGCCCCACGAAGCCACGATCAAGGTCGTCACGCCCCACGAGAAGGTACTCTCCAGACCGTGGCTCCCCCGCGGGTCCCCTCCACGAACCCACCGCGGACCCTCCGGATTCCGCCACAGGCCCCCGCGGACCCCGCCACACCCAGAGCGCCGACAAACGCCCTTCCAGACCGTGGCCCCCCCGCGGGTCCCCCGTGAGCCCCCTCCACGAACCCACCGGGGACCCTCCGCGGACTCCGCCACAGAAACACCGTCGTCGCCCTCGAGAGAGCGCTCGCGAAGGCAACCTCCGGCGACGAAGACGCTGCTACTGCGGTGGTCGCGGCGGCGCGCGAGGCGCTCGCAAGCACCCGCGGAGAGGAGTTCGAGGAACTCGTCTTACGCATCCAGGAGATGGGCGAGACCTGACCGAGGAGAACGGATCGAACGATCGCGAGCACGACACCGCGTACGCGGTCTTCGAGGCAGCGCAGGCGCTCGCACCCGAGATCGCGGCGATCGTGGACAAGAAACCCGAGGGGATCGCGTGCAGCTGGTGCGACGAGACGATCCCGCCCGCCGCTACGCGGTGGACCATCGACGGCGTAGAGTCCCTGCTGATCACGAAAGGCGCCGGAAGGGCAAACGGACCACGTTGATCATACTTGCCGTCGGACACGCAATCGGAGGCAAGCAAAATGTTCGACAACGATCGGCTCTACCTCCTCGGCGATCTCGCCCTGCTCGTGCTTGGCCGCCCCTCGACACTCGCCCATTGGCGGTGCGAGGGTCGCGGGCCGGCCTACATCAAGATCGGCCCGCGTGTCGCCTACCGCGGCTCGGACCTGAATCAGTGGCTGGAAGCTCAGACGGTGAGGCCAACCAATGGCCACCGGGGGAACGCGTAATCCACTACTGGGGCGCCGGCTACGCCGACGATCGCCAGACTGAGCATCGTCTGGTATGCCCCTTCTACCCTCGGCCCGATGTTCTCGGCATTGTCGCGCCGTCGTCGCGGGGCCGTTTCCGCGTCTCGTCGTAGCCCTTCTGGCGGGGGATTGCCGCACAGCTCGTCGCTGTGCAATCTGTCGGGCGGGGATCGACCCGTCTTGCCCGTCATCGGAGAAACGAGCTGTACCCTGAAACCCCGCTAGACGGGGATCACCCTCGCGACCTGCGGAAACCGGGGAAAGGGTGATCCTGCCCTCTGCACTTCACCCAATCCTCTTCAACCAGGATACCCGGACCGATGGTGCATGACCACCGAATCCCACACCAGGGGCGTCGGATCACCGGACATGCTCGCTTTGATTCCCGCCATCCACGTCGCCGGTTGAAAATCGCGGAGGTGCTGTCGCCTGGGCGATGGCCCTGATCTGACGGTCCACCGCGGCGAGAGTGACCTTCATGGCACGGAGGCCCTCCGCGTGGATTTCCCACTCAAGCGGTGCGGTCGCCCAGATCCCGCCGTCCCGCGGATCTTGCTGAATGCGGTCATCGTCCGATGAAACCATCTTCATCTCTCTGCTCTCCTTGCGGGCTCTGATTTCTACACCCAGTCGCGACCAAAACGCCTAGCCGGAAGACTTGACGGCGCGAAGCATCGCGGCTGGTGCCTCCGCCCCCAAAACCTTACGTCGGACATCGCCTTGCTGGCGGGGATCCCGAAGAACCTCAGGCGATGCTCCCCCGCAGAGATCCGCCGAAGCGCCGGCCGACGAGGCCTGAACGCTCAGAACCCGACAATGAGAATCGACTACCGCGACCCCCGCCACGCCGAACTCCCGCACGTCGTCAAGTTCTCCGGCGGGCGATCGAGCGGAATGCTCCTGTTCACGCTGCTGAAATCGGGACAGCTCGACGCCAGCCGCGGCGACGTCGTCATCTTCAACAACACCGCCGCGGAATACCCCGAAACGTACCGCTTCGTGAACGAGTGCCGAAGGCGGGTGCGCCCGACCGGGGTGCCTTTCTTCCAGATCGAGTTCCAGACCTACGAGGACGCGCACCGCGGCGAGTGGACCCGCCGACCAACGTACCGGCTCGTCAACGCCCGTCCCAGAACAGCCGCCAACGAGGACGGCTTCCACTGGCGGGGCGAAGTCTACGAGGAGCTGCTCTCCTGGTCCGGCTACGTGCCGAACCAGTTCCGCCGCACCTGCACCAAGCACCTGAAGCTCGAGCCCACTCGCCGGTTCGTACAGGACTGGACGACCGGCACCCCCGGGATCGACCGGCTCGGGCACCACCACGACAGGCCGAGAGTCGACCCGGCGGCGCGGTTCCGGATCCACCGCGAGCACAACGGACAGGTCCCGGAAGCCATCTACCTGCGGAAGCACGCGCACTGCTGGAGCCGGCCCCACGTGAGGCCGCAGCAGCGCTACGCGGACTTCTCCCCCGACTGGAAGCCGTGGCGCGCGAAGCAGACCGGACCCCCAGAGAACCAGGAGCACGTCACGATTATCGGCCTGCGGGGAGACGAAGGCCGCCGGATCGCTCGAGTACGGAACCGCGGTGGACACGACACCGAGCACGCCGGCGAGAACATCTACATGCCGCTCGACGACTGGAACATCGCCCAGAAGGACGTGAACGCCTTCTGGGAAAAACGAGAGTGGGACCTCAACCTCCCGCCGGACGCCGGCCTGTCGAACTGCGTGTACTGCTTCCTCAAGGGCGGAAGCACCCTCGCCACGGTCCACGACCGGATGCAAATCGAATCGAAAGCGAGCCTCGCCGGCTTCGGGAAGCTCGCCGGAACACCGTCCGACCTCGCCTGGTGGGGGGATGTCCCGGATGCTGTTGAACTGAGGTGAAGCGGGTGGCGACTCCTCGCCCCTGTTCTGTGGTAGGACAGGGGTGCAAACAACAGGAGGAGAGCCACCCATGGCGAAGCATGACAGGCGGAAGCGTTCCAGCCA
>JAKZVK010000481.1:0-22695 GCA_047516085.1 Bryobacterales bacterium | reverse complement strand
TTCACCTCGATCGCCAACGGGCAAGACTGTACCTTCCTGCTCGTTTTCATTCTTGGAACAGTGGTTCTCTACCGGCGAGGCAGTAAGTTTTGGGCCGGCGCTGTGATGAGCCTGTGCGCGATCAAGTTTCACCTGTTCCTGCTCGTGCCGGTGTTCATTGTCGCCCGCCGGGAGTGGCGTCTCGCCGGGGGGCTGGCAAGCGGAGGGGCGGTGTTGGCTGCCGTTTCATTTGCCGTAGCCGGCTGGAGTTGGCCGGCGCAGTTTCTGGAGTCGGCCCTGAACCCCGCGTTTTCGCCGAGGACGAACCAGATGGCTAACCTGCACGGTGTGATGGCGCAAATCCCCGGGGGAGCAGTGGTCGAAATCTTGATTGCGGCGATGGTGGTTGCCACGGTCTGGATGGTCTCCCGACGAATGAGCTTCGACTACGCCTTCTCGCTCATGCTGGCTGCGGGTTTCCTGCTTAGCATCCACGCCTACTTGCCCGACTTAGTGATCACGCTTCCAGCAGCCCCCACCCTGACCGCGATTTCAAACCGGCGGCTGGTCAAGGCCTCGGCCTTCCTTCTGTTGGCGCTACCCATGCACCTGGCCGTGTTGGTGGGGTTCCCCGCATCCACGCTGGTGACGGCCGCGTTGATGGGATTGATCGGCGCGGCGGCCGTCGAGGCCTGGCGCCCTCCGCAAGCCGACGTCAGCAGGGCTTAGCTGAGCAAACGCGCAACCCTCTCCAAGAGCCGTGCCGCACGGACCAACACCTGCCCGGCGAGGGCGGCCCGTGATAGGGTGATGTACTTGTTTGCGACCGGGCGTTTTCCATCGGTCAGGGAACAGCCTGGGAACAGGAGGTTGCAGTTGGCGGCGGAAGCGGCAGAGTACGGCCTACGTAATCGCGTCGGCTTGATCACGGGCGTGTCATTGTTCGTGATCATCCTGCTGTCTCCGCGACCCGAGGGCCTCACGCCGGAGGGTCAACGCATGGCCGCCGTCGGGGCCCTGATGGCGACGTGGTGGATCACCGAGGCAGCCCACATCGCGGTCACCGCTTTGCTGCCGGTCGCGCTCGTACCCCTGTTGGGCATCATGCCCAGCAGTCAGGTCGCCCCGCATTACGCGAACCACATTATTTTTCTGTTCATCGGCGGCTTCATCATCGCGCTGGCGATGGAGAAGTGGGACCTGCATCGCCGCATCGCCCTCCATACCATCGCGCGCGTTGGGACGCGACCGGAGCGGCTCATCCTGGGCTTCATGATCGCGACGGCCTTCCTCTCGATGTGGATCTCGAATACCGCGACGACGATGATGATGCTCCCGATCGCGATGGCGGTGGTGACGCAGTTGTCCGAGTTCGCCGAGATCGACGGCGAGAGGTCGGACGAGACTCCGGCGCGGGTCAAGACGACGTTCGGGGTGATGCTGTTGCTTGGCATCGCTTACTCAGCGAGCGTGGGCGGCCTTGGGACGATTATCGGATCGCCGACAACGGTCGCGTTCCTCGGGTTCGCGCAAACTCGCTTTCCCGACCAGCCGTCGATCGGCTTCATGGACTGGAGCCTGGTGTGTATCCCGCTCGTCGTGCTCTTCGTGCCGATTATGTGGGCCTACCTCTGCCGCTTCGGCGCCGATTTGCCGCTGAGCCGAATCAGGTTTAGCGGCAGCCAGACGATCATCGAAAACGAACTGCGCAAACTAGGGCCGATGAAGCGGCCCGAAAAGATGGTGCTGGCCGTGTCGGCGACCACGGCGGTGTTGTGGATCTTCCGGCGGCCGTTGGAGTTGGGCGGAGTGACCATTCCCGGGTGGTCGAGCGCCTTTGCGAGCCCTTCAGACATCCATGACGCCACGGTGGCGATGACTATGGGCGTCCTGCTGTGCCTGCTGCCGACGGCGCGCTCCGGTGGAATCGAGTGGCGTGGCCGCCGGGAGCGCTTCGTGATGGACTGGCAGACGATCCAAAGCGGCATTCCGTGGAGCATTGTCATACTCCTGGGCGGTGGGTTCGCGCTGGCGGCGGGCATTCAGGAAACGGAATTGGCCCGTTGGCTCGGTTCGCAGATGTCGGTACTAAAGGGTACGCCCGTGTGGGTCTTGATTCCGATGACTTGCTTACTCGCCGTTCTGCTGACCGAGACGACCTCGAACATAGCCACTGTCCTGATGATTTCGCCCGTGATCACCGAGACCGCGGTCGAGATTGGCGTTCATCCTTACCTGCTGCTGATCCCGGCGGCGATTATGGCGTCGTTCGCTTTCATGCTGCCGGTGGCGACCCCGCCGAACGCGATCGTTTTCGGCAGCGGGTGGGTGACCATACCGCAGATGTTCCGGGCGGGCGTAGCTCTGGATGCAATCGCGCTCGTGCTGGTCCCGGTGCTGGTGTACCTGCTGGGCTCGTTCGTCTTTCCGTTTCAACTCTAGGCGGGGGCCACCAGCGGGGGCAGCGGCTGCTCACAGCTCTTCGGCCATCGGCGCGTGCAAGCCGTTGGTGGTCGGTCTTGGATGCTAGACTGGCGCTTCGGACGCTAATGCCACGGCAGGATCACCCGCCCAGAACCGATCGGACACGACGCAAACTCCCTCGAAAGAAGAATCCTTCCCAGCGTGAGCCCTCCGGCCCCGCTCGCTCGCAGACCCCCCGCGGACTGCTCTCTTCCCGATCAGCCAAGTTCGCCGCCGTCCTCCGCCTGTTGGGGCCCGAGACTGCGCGCGGCCGCTGGATGATGGCGGCGATCCTCTTGCTCGCCTTCTTGCTGCGTGTTACACGGCTGATGGAGATGTTCCCGGTCCTTGTGGATGAGAGCATCTACATGCATTGGGCGGAGATCATCGAGCATCAAGGGCAATGGTTCATCTCGCTCTTGGACGGCAAGCAGCCGCTGCAGTATTGGGTACTGGCGGTGGTCCGTATGATCTTCGCCGGGGACCCGCTGCTCGAAGGGCGGCTCGTTTCGGTCGGGGCCGGCTTGCTCAGCACGGTCGGTGTGTTCGCCATCGGCAAGCGGCTGGGGGGCGACACCGCGGGGCTCATCAGCGCCTCGCTGTACGCGGTGTTCCCCTTTGCGCTGCTCTATGACCGGCTGGCTTACACCGAAGCCTTCGTGAACCTCAACGGCATTGCCATCGCCCTTACAGCCCTGCTGGCGTTCGGCGAGCCGAAGAAGAATTGGACGCCTGAAATCGCCGCCGGGCTCGCCCTCGGCCTAGCTCTCTTCACAAAACAGACCACGCTACTTTTCATCCATTTCCCCGTGATCGCGGGCCTGTGGCTCGGGCGTGGACAAGCCAGAAGCCTGTTCGCACGCTGGGGGCTCATGTATGGAATCGCGGGCGTCTTCGTTTTCGTTAACTGGGCCGCGATGCCCGAGGCCCCCACTCTCGAGACCCATGACACCCTTCTCCATCACAAACAGTTCTACGTTCCACTCGATGAACTCATGCGAAATCCCTTCAGGGCGGCGTCGAAGAACGCGCGTCTGCTGATCGGCTACATCGGCACGTACGTGACGTTGCCCGTCGCGCTGGCGGGGGTGACATCCCTGCTCTATCTCTCCTGGAGAAGGTCCTTCGCTCCGTGGGTGTTGATTTCAATCTCCGTGCCGCCGCTGGTGATACAGTGCGTCATCCTGTCGCTGATGTACCCGACTCGCTGGGCCTTTCCGCATTTCTGGCCGTGGCTGGTGGTGATCGGTTTGGCGGCGTCGGATGTTTGGGAACGTTACGCTCGGCGGCTCAACTCGGCAGCAGTTCGACGCGGCGTGGCTGCGGCAGCCGCTCTGTGCGTGGCCGGCCCGATGCTCTATCAGGCCCAAGGCATGATCCGCTCGCCAGGCGAGTTTCTACACACAAGCGATGTGACCGGTTTCCTTGGGTCCCACGCGCATGTAGGCTTTGGAAACCGTGAGGCAATCGAGTACTTGATCGCCCAGGCGCGGGAACGGCCGCTCGTCCTGCTGACCGACGCGATCTGGGGTCCGCCGGCTGACGCCATGTTCCCCTACCTCAACATGCGTCATCGCATCCGCGTCTACGAGGCCTGGTGGATGCAACTCGCGCCCAACCACCCGATCCTACCGCCGGGGCCGGCCGACATCATGAGGTCGCACTACGAAAGAGTCAATGCCGGCGTGATCGATTTTTCGAAGGTCTCGCGCGTGTTCTACGTAACCGACACGTTCCACAAGACCAGGGCCGAGGTCCAGTTCCGGCAGCCGGGCGCGAAGCTCGTCGCCTCGTTCCCCAAACCCGACGACCGGCACTTCATTGACGTCTACCAACTGAAATAACGCAAGTGGTTGCAGGTTTTGCAGCCCTCATGAGTCCGCGAGGGCGGTTGATACACTAGCGGGTCGGTGGCCCATGGCTCGCCAATCTCGACAAGCGCCTGAGCGGCGAAAGGTAAAAGCCAAGGCGAAGCAAGGCACCCCAAGGCGAGCGCCCCAGGCAGGGGAAGCCGCCCTTACCCCTTTCTTCACCGGGCAGCGGCTGGTGCTCCTCGCCGTTCTATTGTTGGCCGCTGCCCTCCGCGCCGCCTACCTCATCGACGATTTCCCGATCATCACCGACGAGGCGATCTATCTTCGCTGGGGTGAGATCATCCAGAACCAAGGGCAATGGTTCGTCTCTCTTCTCGACGGCAAGCAGCCCTTTAGCTACTGGATCATCGCGCTGACGCGTTTCATCTCGGATGGTGATCCTCTCTTCGCCGGGCGCATGATCTCGGTCTTCGCCGGTGTCCTGACGACGCTGACGATCTACGCGATCGGCCGAGATCTCTCGGGAGCGCGGGCCGGGCTCGCCGGCGCTTTTCTCTATGCCGTCCTGCCCTGGGCGATGGTCTACGACCGTTTGGCCTACGGCGAGGCGCTGGTGAACCTTTTCGGCGCGCTGATTGTCTACACCTCGGTGCGCGGTTTCCAATCGCAAACGGCCAACACCCGTTGGATGTTGGTGGCCGGCTTGGCGCTCGGGCTTGGGTTCTTTACCAAGACAACCGCTCTGCTGTTCGCGTTTATTCCCGCGCTTTGCGGGGTGTGGCTGGCCCATCGGCCGGTTGGGCGGCTCATAAAAAACTTGGCGGTCATCTACGGTGTGGCCGTTGTCTTCCCGCTTGTCTCCGCTGTCTCCCAGCCGCCCGCGCCGACGTTTGAGAGCGGCAATATGATCCTGCACCAGACGAGCTTCTTCGTCACGCCCACCGAACTGTGGCAGAACCCCATGGTAAGGGCGCGGCAGAATGCCGCCAAGATGTTCGAATACGCGGGCCCCTACCTGACCTGGCCGACTACCCTGGCCGGTTTCGCTGCGCTGCTCTACCTGAGTTGGAAGCGTGACGCGGCGGCTTGCGTAATTGCCTCGATTGCGCTGGTACCGCTCGGCTTTCAGATATTCGTTCTCAAGATGTTCCCCAGCCGATATCCCTACCCCCACATCTGGCCTTGGCTGCTGCTGACGGCCATGGGGTTGGCGCGCCTGTGGGACGAGTTGCAGAAGCGGAATCTTCCGCCTCGCGTCCCCGTCGCTGTTCTCGCCACGGTCGGTCTCGTGATCGCGGGACCGATGGCGCTGCAATCACTCCAGGTCTTGAAGGACCCGGCCGCATATCTGCCTGAAGCGGACTCGGGGATGTTCTTCGGCTCCTATCCCCACGTCGGCCATCACGTCGGGGAGGCCGTGGATACCCTGCGCGGCGAGGCACGATCGAACGGTCCGCTCGTGCTGCTCACCGATGCCATCTGGGGCGTGCCCGCCGACGCCCTGTTCGCCTATCTGAACGGCAAAGCCGGCATCCGTGTCTACGAAGCCTGGTGGACGCAACTCTCGGCCACGCACCCGATCTTGCCGCCGGGGCAAGTCGAGCTAATGAAGTCCCACCACGAGCGGGTCAAAGGGGGCGTACTCGACACCTCCCGTCTAACGAGGGTCTTCTACGTGACCGACTCGGAGTACGCAAGCGAGCGCGCCGTCAAGCGCCGCCAACCGAATGCGCGCTTGATGTGGTCGTTTCCCAACCCGGAAGGCAGAAGTTCGCTCGATGTCTACCGGTTGAAGTAGCACCGAGCAGCAGCCGGCAACGCGTCTACCGTGCCCGTCGAGCATCGCTGCTCGATTCTTCGGAACGCAAGGCGAGCGAGCAGCCCAAGCGAGCCAATCCGATGATCTGGCTTGTGGGGAATCGCGAGCCGCCAGGACAGGAGGTTTACGCTATACCCCCCAGGAGGAATCCACCACAGTCTTGTCGAGCTCGCTGTCGTGTTCGGCCAATCGCAGCAACTCGAGCCGAATCGAATCGACCAGCGCATTCCAACTGGCTTCGAGCACATCGTCCGACACGCCGACGGTCGTCCAGTTGCTC
Source organism: Bryobacterales bacterium (assembly GCA_047516085.1). Taxonomy (GTDB): domain Bacteria; phylum Acidobacteriota; class Terriglobia; order Bryobacterales; family UBA6623; genus JAKZVK01. Next base: position 16,340 of record JAKZVK010000481.1, on the reverse strand, counting down.
TGGTGATCGCTCCACTCGACCAACACGCGTACCTTGGCCGCGGTGCCGCGGTTGGGTTCGAGCACACGCACTTTGTAGTCCACCAGCCGAATATCGGCCACCGGCGGATAGGTGTGCGACAGGCATTTGCGCAGGCACTGCGCCATGGCGTCGAAGGGCCCCGATGCTTCGACCTCGGCCGAATGCATGCCGTCGCGGGCTCGCACCTTCATGTCGACCTTGCACTGCGTGCGCTTGCCGGCCTTCTTCTCGTTGACCAGCTTCATGTGCTCCAGCTCGAAGAAGAAGTGGTCCGGCTGCAGCACTTCGCGCACCAACAACTCGAAAGTGCCCTCGGCGGACTCGAGTTCGTAGCCTTCGAACTCAAGCTGCTTGATGCGGTCGAGCAACTGCCGGCGCGTGGAATCATCGAGCTGCTTGTCGAGCCCCTTCTCTGCCAGCTTATAGGTAATGTTGCTGCGGCCCGAGAGGTCGCTGATCAGGACGCGCCGACGGTTGCCGACGCTCTCGGGATCAATGTGTTCGTACGTCGAAGCTTCTTTGAGTACGGCACTGACGTGGATGCCGCCCTTGTGCGCGAACGCGCTGCGGCCGACGAACGGACGGTCGTTGGGCAACGACAGGTTCGCCGTCTCGCTCACGAAATTCGCCACACTGGTCAGGTGATCCAGCTTGTCCTGCCCGACGGTCGTGTGGCCGAGCTTCAACTCGAGAATTGGAACGATCGAGCACAGATTGGCGTTGCCGCAACGCTCGCCGTACCCGTTGATCGTTCCCTGCACGTGGGTCGCGCCCAACTCGACGGCCGCGATCGCATTGGCCGCTCCCAAATCCGAATCGTTGTGCGTGTGGATGCCGATCACGCCATCGAAGCGCTTGCGCACTTCCGAAAAAGCCGCCGCGAGCTTCTGCGGCACGTTTCCTCCATTCGTGTCGCACAACACGAGCACATCCGCGCCGGCCTTGTGGGCGGCTTCGAGCGTCCGCAGGGCGAAGTCAGGGTTCGCATCGTATCCGTCAAAGAAGTGCTCGGCGTCGTAGACAACCTCGCGACCTTGCTGCTTGACGTAAGCGACCGTCTCGGAGATCATCGCCAGATTCTGCTCTTCCGTTACACCCAGGGCGCGCTCGGTGTGTAGCTCCCAGCTCTTGCCGAAGATCGTGACGACCGGGGTCTCGGCGGCCACTAAGGCCTGTACGTTAGGGTCGCTCTCGGGGGTGTTGCGCGCATAACGTGTCGAGCCGAAAGCGGCGAGCCGCGAGTGCTTCAGATCGAGGCTCTTGGCACGATCGAAGAAATCCTTATCGCGGGGATTCGACCCCGGCCAGCCGCCTTCGATGTAGTCAATACCCAACTCGTCGAGCTTTCGGACGATCATCAGCTTGTCGTCAACTGAAAAGGAGATGTTCTCGCCCTGCGTGCCGTCACGCAGCGTTGTGTCGTAGGTGAAGACTCTCATGGGGGTTCTCCGAGTTGTGTTAATGCCCGCGCAGGAGCCAATCGCAGTCCCGGCCCGGTCATGAGTGATCTCGTAAACCTCGCGGACCGGGACAGCGCTTCGTTCTCTACTCGGCCGTGGCCTGCTTCTTTTTCTTCAAGAAACTCATCATCTCGCGCAACTCCGCACCCACCGTCTCGACCGTCTGGTCTTGCGCAGCCTTGCGCGTGGCGAGAAACTTCTGGCGCCCGGCTTTGTTCTCGGCAATCCACTCTCGCGCAAACTTGCCCGACTGCACGTCAGCCAGCACCTGCTTCATCGTGTCGCGCACATGTTGGTCGATCACGCGCGGCCCCGACGTGTAGTCGCCGTACTCGGCCGTGTCGCTCACCGAGTAGCGCATATAGCTGAGCCCACCCTCATAGATGAGATCGACAATCAGCTTCAGTTCGTGCAAGCACTCGAAGTAGGCGATCTCGGGCTGATAACCGGCCTCGACCAACGTCTCGAACCCGGCACGGATCAACTCCGACGCTCCGCCGCAAAGTACCGCCTGCTCGCCGAACAAGTCGCTCTCGGTCTCTTCCTTGAAGGTCGTCTCGATCACGCCGGCCTTCAGGCAGCCCAGCGCCAGCGCGTACGCCAGTCCCAGTTCCCGCGCTTTGCCGGAAGCGTCCTGCTCGATGGCAAGCAGCCCCGGTACGCCGACGCCTTCAGTGAACAGCTCCCGCACCCGGTGCCCGGGCGCTTTCGGGGCCACCATCGAGACGTCGATATTCGCCGGCGGCTTGACCTCGTTGTAATGAATATTGAAGCCGTGCGCGAACATCAGTGTGTCGCCGTCATTCAAATTCGGCGCGATCTCGTTCTTGTAGAGATCACCCTGAATGTGGTCGGAGACAAGAATCATGATCACATCGGCGGCCTTCGACGCATCGGCCGTGGTCATCACCTTCAGACCCGCGGCTTCGGCTAGCGGCCATGAGCGGCTCCCTTCGTAGAGCCCCACGACAACGTTGATTCCGCTGTCCTTGAGATTGAGAGCGTGGGCGTGACCCTGGCTGCCGTAGCCGATGATGGCGACCGTCTTGTCGAGCAGGGGATCCAGGCTGCCGTCTTTTTCGTAGTAGATTGTTACTGCCATTCGGGTTCCTCGATTCTTCTTTCTTGAACGTAAACGGGAACCGACTGCGATCACAGACGGTTCCGAGAGCGGGATTTAGGTTTCTACAGGCTCCTTGACCTTTTCGGTGATGCGTGATGCCTCTGCAAACGCCTTGCGCTCGCGGTCTTTCGGCGAGCGGGCGATGGCCATCGCGCCGCTGCGCACCATCTCAACGTCGCCGTAGTTGTGCAGTAGCTCGATCAGCGCGTCCAGCTTCTCGCCGGCACCGGTGACCTCAAGCGTGTAGGAGGTCGGCGCGGCATCGACCACCTTGGCTCGGAAGATATCGGCTTCCTTCAATAGCGCCGGCCGCATGTCGGGCGAGACTTTTACCTTGATCAACGCCAACTCGCGGCACACCGCTTGCGAGTCGGTGAGGTCCACGGCCTCGACCACATTGACCAGCCGCTTTATCTGTTTGATCAGCAGCTCCTGCATGGCCGGATCGGCGTTCACGACGATCGTCATGTTGGAAAGCGTCGGGTCCAGCGTTTTAGCGACGGTCAAGCTCTCGATGTTGTAGCCGCGCGAGGTGAGAACGCCGGCAACGCGCATCAGCGCGCCCGGCTTGTTGTCCACGAGCAATGAGATCAGTTGTTGCATCGGTCAGTCCCCCACGGCCACGGGCTTGGACGGTTCGAGAATCATTTCGTTGACCGCGCCGCCGGCCGGTACCATCGGGTAGACGTTCTCCTCGGGCGTGACCTTGACGTTCATCAGGAACGGCCCGGGCTCTTCAAGCGCCTCCTGCAGAACGCCAGCGAGGTCTTGAGGCTTCTCGACCGTGCGGCCCTTGATGCCGAAGGCGGCCGCAAGTAGTTCACAGTTGGGGAATCGGTCCATCTCGACCGCGCAATAGCGCCGCTCAAAAAACAGTTCCTGCCACTGGCGCACCATACCGAGATAGCCGTTGTTCATGACGATGATCTTGATCGGCAAACCGTTGCTCGCGATGGTGGCCAGCTCGGGCAGGCTCATCATGAAGCCGCCGTCGCCCACCAGAGCGATGACGAGCTTGTCGGGATTACCGAACTGCGCTCCCATCGCCGCCGGCAGGCCGAAACCCATCGAGCCCAAACCGCCGGAGTTCACCCACAGCCGCGGCTGGTTGAAGCGGATGCGTTGCGCCGCCCACATCTGGTGCTGGCCGACATCGACCGACACGATGCTTTCGCCCTTAGTGATTTCGTCGATCTTCGCCATCAGATACTGCGGCTTGATCTCTTGATCGTCGTAGGCCGGCTCGAAGGGGTGTTCGCGCTTCCACTCTTCGATCTGGGACTGCCACGAGGCGCGCTTCTCGCGGTTCACCGCCCCCAGCGAGTCCTTGGTCTCGGCCAGCCGTTGGTTCAGCCGCTGGAGCACGCGCTTGACGTCGCCCTCGACCCCGATGTCGGCGCGGCGGTTCTTGTTGATCTCGGCCGGATCGATGTCAACGTGCAACACTCGCGCGTTGGGCGCGAAGGCGTCCAGTCGGCCCGTCACGCGGTCGTCAAAGCGCACGCCCAAGCCAACCAGGGTGTCCGTTTCCGTAATGCCCATGTTGGCGGCGTAGCTGCCGTGCATGCCCAGCATGCTGATGAAGCGCGGATGGTTGCTCGGCAGCCCGCCCAAGCCCATCACCGTGTGCGCCGCCGGCGCTTCCAGCAGATCGACGAACTCCGCCAACTCCGCCGAAGCCGACGAGGCGATCACGCCTCCGCCGGCGTAGACGTAGGGCCGCTCGGCCTCCCAGAGGAACTTGACGGCCTCTTCAATTTCCAGCTCGTCCGGCTCGGTCCGCACGTGGAAGCCCCGCAACGGCTGCATCTCGCCGGCGGGGTGGTAGTACGCTTTGCCTTGCAGGACGTTCTTCGTCACGTCCACCAGCACCGGACCCGGCCGGCCCGTGATCGCGATATGGAACGCTTCGTGAATCACCTGGGGTAGCTCTTCGATGTCCTTGACCAGGTAATTGTGCTTGGTGGCCGCCCGCGTGATGCCGAACGTGTCCGCTTCCTGGAAGGCGTCGCGGCCGATCAAGTGTTCCGGGACCTGCCCGGTAATCGCCACGATCGGGATCGAATCCATCAGGGCGTCTACCAAGCCGGTGGTCAGGTTGGTCGCGCCCGGCCCCGATGTCGCCATGCAAACGCCCACCTTCCCGGTCGTGCGGGCATACCCTTGGGCGGCGAAGCTGGCGTTCTCCTCGTGGCGCACCAGTACGTGCCGCAGCGGATGGTCATAGAGAACGTCGTAGATCGGCAGAGTCACCCCGCCGGGGTAGCCGAAAATAACTTCCGCGCCCTCTCGTTGAAGACTCTCTAGTAAGATTTGTGCTCCTGACATTAACGACGACATAAACGCCTCGGTTTTCTTGGCTAGGGGTTTGTCCGCTGCTCCATCGATCCGTCAGATCCGTAAACGTTTCGCTTTGTCTGCTCAGGTCATCGTCTCGTTTCGGTGATGCCTGCGTGGGGCACAAAAAAAGGCCACCTCCCGGTTTCTCTCGCCCCGGTCGGTGGCTTCTGAAACCGTTGTTCAGAAGCCCTCAGCCGGGGCTCGATACACCGACGATAATGATGGCGTTTTGAATGCGGAGAACGGCGAAGCGGGGTGAGGCGTTTTCGACGGCGGGAGGCGCCGGTTCCGGTTGGGGTGAAGCACCCGTCGGGTGGCGACACAGCGAACCGCGGCAGCGATGCATCGGATGCCGCTCCGACATCGCCGGCCGGCGGCCGGAATCAGCTTTCGCACTTTCCTTCATCTTCGCTCTGGAGCCCTTGGCCGAACCGTCCGAGAGCTTCCTCGGTCGGCTTCAAGGCCTTTGCATCTAGTCTACCCGTAACTCCACAAGGGGGTCAAGGCGTCGCTACCGAAATCACCGCTTTGGCCGATCTGGTTCCTGCCAGCCGCACCACTCCGTAAGGACCCCGTGCCCGGGGCGCCGCAACACGCCGCGCGGCCGCTCGTGTAGGGGCGGACCGCCGTGTCCACCCAGACACTACCAGGGCCACTCCCGCCCCTTGGCGGCACGAACAGTCAACTCCCATTGAACTCCAAGCCGCGAAGCGGTGTTGGATATCAGTTCGGGGTGACACCTTTAGGCGGAACCCGGTGTATCGCTTTTGCGCCGGAGCCCTGAAGGGGCGATGGGCCGAGCACCAATCTGGTCAGCATGACCGTCCCGAGCATACTCCTGCTCACCTTGTCAAGTTTCCTGTGTTTTTTTCTGAACCCAAATCCACCCCGCCGCGTCTATAGAGGTGCAAGCACAAATCATCGGATTTCGGGATTGTGGCCACAGCTCGACCGATCAAAAACAGCGATCCATGATCGACAAGGAGACCACCATGAAAAAGCAACTTCGCAGTCTCGTGTTACCGATCGTCTTGGGTCTGGTCGCGCTCCCGGCCGCCGTGGCCGCGAACTATGACGCCAAGGCTCATCCTTCCGACACGCAACGCCAAGTGCGGCACGAGTTGGTGATGCTGCCGTTCCTCAGCGTGTTCGACAATCTGGTGTACCAAGTCGACGGTTCCACCGTCATCCTCACGGGCGAAGTCTATCGGCCTTCGCTGAAGCTCTCGGCCGAGCGGGTTGTAGCCCGCGTGGAGGGTGTCGAAGCCGTCGAGAACCGAATCGAGGTCCTGCCGACCTCGTTCCACGACGACCGCATTCGCGCTCGTATGGTCCGCGCCATCTACGGCCATCCCGTTCTGGACCGGAATGGGGCGGGCGCTCTGCCCTCGATCCGCATCGTCGTCAGGAACGGTGATGTGACGCTAGAAGGCGTGGTGAATCGCGAGATGGAAAAGACCGTCGCGACGATCCAGGCTAACAGCGTGCCGGGAGTCTTCTCGGTCACCAACAACCTGCGCGTTGAAGTCCCGAACAAGGGCTAAGCGGGCGAAGGATGATCTCCTCAGATGAACCAGCAGGCCCGCGGCTTCCACGGCCGCGGGCCGTTTCTTTTTTAGCAACGCGCTCCACCCCTCCTACTCAGCACAATACCCTCGAACCGCCACTCAGAGCCGCAGGCGTGAGCCTGCGTTGACAAACTCCCAACCACACTTCGGCCCCAATGCCCATCCAAGCCTTGACTCTTTGACGACCTCCTAGGGGCGCCAACGCCGTTCTGTGATAGATTAAGGCTCAACAGACGCCGATTTGGAGGTCGCTCCGGCGGCTTCCAGTATCCACCTCCCGCGGAGGGGTGGCTGAGTGGTCGAAAGCAGCGGTTTGCTAAACCGTCGTAGGGTTTAACGCTCTACCGGGGGTTCGAATCCCCCCCTCTCCGCCAGTTTCACGAATGGCAGCTATCAACGTCCGATTCCAATAGGCTGCACGGCACACGTCACCACTACAGGAATTCCACTGGTCTCTTCGAACCGAGCGCCACGCACTACGGAGAAGCCGCTGCGACCGGCGCCCGGATCGGCTTCCCACTCGCGGCGCCCTCCACAAACTGGCCGTTCCGCAACGTGACGGCGCCATTCACAACAACGTGGTCGATACCCGTCGAGTATTGCGCCGGGTCTTGGTACGTCGCCCGGTCGATGATCGTCTCCGGATCGAAGACGACAAGGTCGGCGTCGGCGCCCACCTGAACCCGGCCCTTCTTCTTCATTGACGGCACCCGCTTCGAGAGCCGGTCGGCGGGAAGTACCGTCATCTTCTTAAGGGCGTCCATGAGGCCGAGCGCCTCTTGCTCGCGAACGTAGCGGCCAAGCACGCGAGCGTACGTTCCCCACGTTCTTGGGTGCGCCTTGCCATCGGTTAACCACATCCCGTCGCTAGCAATCATCACCTGCGGGTCGGCCACCAGGTTCTTGACCGACTCTTCGCTATAGCTCGCCGGGCTGATGATCAATCCGCCACTGGGCTGGTACTTCCCGAACGTCTCGCGGGTCAGGTTCTCGCCAGTCTGAACCCAAGTGTGCCGGACGATCTCTTAGTCCGACATCGTCTCCCAGTCGTCGTATGCATGCGAATCGATGTACGAGGACCCGCGGTTATACGGGTAGCACTCCGTGGTCACATCGATGCCCTCGGCCTGGGCCTTGCGGATGCCGGCAAGATACGCTGGAGCACGGTCGCGGCCACTGCTATTGAGATGGACAATGTGCAGTTGCGTGCCGTAGCGCCGCGCCGGCGTCAACACCTCTTCGAGATTGCTGACGTCTTGAGCGTTCGTGCGCATATGGACATAGCACGCGGCATTGGATTTCGACGCCACGTCAAAAACCGCCTCGATCTCTTCGGCCGTCGCACCCGGGGTGTACGCGATCAGCATGCCGATCCCAACCGCACCCTGCTCCAGGCCTTTTGTAAGCCGTTCCGTAAGCCCGTCGATCTGCTCCGAGGTCAACGGCTTTGTCACCCATGCGCCCGACAAGCGTGACTTGGAGAGTTTGCCGCCCATAGCTAGACGGCGCAAGTCGACATGGGAGATGGTCGCGCCAAAGTTCAACGGTGATTTGTGTTCGCGTTCGGTGTACCATGCCGCGATGTCTTCGACCCCAAGCTCCAGTTCGAGCGCGGACGTCACTCCATCGTGAATCTTGGCCCGGTAGACCTCCTGGCTGTCCCCGTGTTGATGCAGGTCCACAAACCCAGGCGCGACCACTCTCCCCTCGGCATCGAGCGTTTCCGCTCCGACGATCTCGTCCTCGGTGATCGCTACGATCTCGTCGCCTTGAATTCCAACGTTGCGAACGGCGTCGAGTCCTGTTTCGGGGTCCATGACGCGGCCCCCCTGAATCACCAGATCGTACGTCACAGAACCGCATGACGAGAGGGCGACGACAAGCAAAGCGAAGAGTGCGTTTCTCATGGTGTCCATTATGTCCCCGTCGAGACCAACTGCTGCAGAGGATAGCTGGCGGCAAATTCCCCTTTCGTTGAGCTATCCGATGGTATCACCGACCGACCGTTGATTCAGCCCGGTTTGCGATTCCTCGGACGACGTACTGGGGGGTGTTGGGTGGGCCTTCGCTAGTGCGATCGAGATTTACCAACACCTTTCCGCGAACGAGCCTCTATGTCGTTTGTTTCGGGGGGCTTAGTCCTGCTCGAAGGGCTAGCGACCGTCGCTCACTTTGCCGGTCAACGACTGCAGGAATGCGACCAACGCTGTCTTCTCGTCGTCATTCAGCTTGAGCGGGCGTAGCTCGGGATCGAGATATGGGTTCTTTCTGCCGCCGTCACTGTAGAAGTCAACAACATCTTCGAGCGTCTGAAGGCTGCCGTCGTGCATGTAGGGCCCCGTGCGGGCGACTTCCCGGAGAGTCGGGGTCTTGAAGTCGCCGTGGCCGCCGCCTATGTCGGCAAGGCGCCCGCCGCGCCCTCCTTCTCGCCAAGCCACGCCGGTGTTGTGCAGCTTTTCGTCCGTGAAGTTCGGACCGACGTGGCAAGCGGTGCAGTTCCCTTTCCCGCGGAAGACCTGCATGCCCAGTTGCTCCTCGGCCGTGAGTGCGTCGCGGTCGCCGTTTACGAAACGGTCGTAGGGCGAGCCGCCGGAGAGGATGCCGCGGACGTAGGTGGCCAGGGCGTTGGCGATCTCCTCTTGAGTCAGGCCGACGCGGGCCGAGGCTTCCGCTAGCGTCAGGTCCATCTCCTTGGGATTGAGGATGGGCTGGACGACCTGCTCCTCCAGGTTGTCCACGTGACCGTCCCAGAAAAAGGCCCGGCCGTAGCCGCGGTTGATGATCGCCGGGACGTTGCGGTTGCCTTGCCGCCCGAATACCCCGACCGCGACAGGCCGATCATCGGAGAAGGCGCGCTCCGGATCGTGGCAGGAGGCGCAGGAGATGGTCTGGTCACGGGAGAGGCGGCGGTCATGAAACAGCCGCCGCCCCAGCTCGATCTTTACGGCTGTGATGGGGTTGTCCTCCGGGACCGGCATGTAGAGGTCCAGTCCCAGAGGAATCGTAATCACGGCTGCGAACAGGAGCAACATTACTACTTCTTCGCGCTCAGAGCGGGCAAGAAGTTCTCCAGCACCCACACCTCACTGGTGTAGTCGCCGAAGACATAAGCCAACCGTCGCCCGTCAGGATGCAAGCGAATCTTACCGGGCGCATATCTGGCCACGCGGTTCGCATCAAAGTCCAGTTTGCGCGCCGGCCCGCCGTCGATCGGCACCAGCCAGAGTTCGCTCTTCTTGCCACCGGCAACCAACATCTTTCTGACGAGAATGCCTCGGCCATCGGGCGTCCATGGCATGGATGTGTTGTTGATCCATTGCGGCTCGCTTACATGCAGCAGTTCGCGAGGCTCTCCCCCTTCGACGGGAATGAGAACAACTGCCGTTGATCTCTCGGACTCATCTTTCTCGGTCGTGGCTATCCAAAGCCCATCCGGCGATAGGCTGATCGGTCCCAGACGGCCCCGAATCACTTCCCGCGTCTTCCCGGAGGCCACCTCCCGTTCGTAGATGGCGCCCTTTTGGCTGTGGTAGTACATTCGCTTTCCATCCGGTGACCAGAAGAACCCTTCATAGGACAGTCTTTCGGGTGTTGGCGCAACAATGGGAACAACCTCTCCTGTTTGCGCGTCGATACGGAATATCCCGTGACGGCCTTTCGGGCCGGTCCCGGATGCCACGAGTGATCGGCCGTCGGGCGCCCAACTGGGTCCCTGAAGGTACCCCAGACTAGGCTGCGGGTGTAGTTCCCGAACTTCGGCCGTGTCAACGGAGCGAATCCCAATGAAGTCGCGATTGGGACCCCGCGTGGAAACGTACGCGAGGTACTTGCCGTCCCGCGACCAAGCGGGATTCATGTTGGTTCCCACAAAGGTTTGGATAGGCCTGCTAGGGGGACCGACCTGTTTCCCGGTATCGAGATCGATCGACACTTCTTCAATTTCCCGGAAGGTGGTTGCTACTCCGAGGTACAAGGACCCGTCGTTGGTGACGCCCATAGACTTAGCGCTCCCGATGTTCGCCTTGATCAGCTTCGGCGGCCCTTGCGGTTTTCTGTTCTCAAAGGCGAGCGCCCACAGACCTATGGAGCCGTTACGATCGCTGGCAAACAGCAGGTGCTTCCCGTCCGGCGACCAGCCCATCACGATGTCGTTACTCGCGTGCACCACGGCCGGAACTTCGCGGCTGCCGTCCGCGGCCAGCACGAACACGTCGTGCTGATCGCCAGTCTCGGACGCCGGGAGGTCGAAGGCCAGGTCCTTACCATCCGGCGAGAAGAAGATCCTAGAGTTGAAAGCCCAATTCACGGTCTTCAACACTCGCAATGAGCCGTCCTGAACCCCGACCAGTCCGATCTGGGTCGTACGATCCTTACGCCGCACCCTGACCGCAATCCATTTCCCGTCTGGCGACCAGTCTCTCGGTGCGGTGATTACGATTTCTTCACTGGCGAACAGTTTCTGGTGTGGCGGCACACCCTCACCGTGCAGGCTCGATAGGCGAAGTTCGCAGCTCGGTCCAGGTCCGCCGCACCATGCATAGGCTACTCGCATCCCATCTCTCGAAATCGCGGAGTTAAAAGCCGAACCTTTCGTCTCGGACTTGGGGCTTAAGGGCCGGTCCGTCCCGGCCACAAGATCGTGTAGGAGCAGTGTGCCCCAATCGTTCCACGACAGACTGTCCCAATCGACATGCGAGATATAGCGGCCATCTGAAGATATCCTTCCCGAGAGGTCGCCGGCCCACACCTTCCGAAGCGCCATTCCGCGTTGCCGTTCCGCGCGCTCCGCCCCGCCCAGGCGTGCCCGAGCGAGCGCCGCCGCTTCCGTCTGATCCGCGTACTCGCGAAGCACACGCTCGTAGATCTTCCGCGACTCGGTGTCACCGAGCTTCTCATAGCATCCGGCCATTCGGATGAGCGCTTTGGCGGCGATCGCGCGATCGCTGCCTTCCGCAATCTTCCTGTATTGCTCAATCGCGCCCTTCAGGTCGCCCTCGACGGTTTCGGTTTCCATGGCCGCGCGAAGAGCGACTTCCACGCTTTCCCGTGCGAGCGCCGCCGCCGGAAGCGCCAGCAGCGCAGCGAGCAGCGACGTCGTGATCCATATCCTTGTGTGTTTCATCGGTCTACCTCCTTGATGACAGTGTGGAGGGCCACCGTCAATCCTCTGGTAGCAGTCCATCAAGATTCGGTTAATTTTCATTTGTCGAATCGGTAACCGAGTCCGCGAACGCCGATGAGGAACCTCGGTTCGGACGGAACGGGCTCGATCTTCTTTCGCAGGTTGAATACGTGGGTGTCGACGGCACGATCCGTGATTGCCGTGCCGTGTCCCCACGCCGCTTCAATCAATTGATCGCGACTCAGCACCCCGCCGCGGCCGCGGAGGAACACGCCCAGCAGGCGCAGCTCCCGCGGCGTGATGTCGACCGGCTGGCCGGATCGCCGCAGCTCCGCGCGGTCGAAGTCCACTTCACAATCGCCGAAACGGAAAATCCGCCCGGTTTCCCGGGAGACCCGGCGCAGTTGCGCCCGGATGCGGGCGCGCAGCTCGCGCAGGCTGAACGGCTTGGTCACGTAATCATCGGCGCCGGAGTCCAGCCCGAGCTCTTTCTCGGCTTCCTGCGTTCGCGCGGTGAGCATGATGATTGGGGTCGTGACACCGGCCCGCCGCAACTCGCTCGCCACATCGAACCCGTCCATCTTGGGCAACATCACGTCGAGCAGAATCAGGTCCGAGCCGCCTTGCTTGCCAAGCCGAAGGCCCTGCTCGCCGTCCTCGGCCAGTTGGGTCTGGTGGCCCTGACGGCGAAGGTCTTCTTCCAAGCTGAGAATGAGATCCGGTTCGTCCTCGACAATCAGGATGCGTGCCATGGTTATCCGTGTGCCGGCAGCACCAGGCGAAACGTGCTGCCGGCTCCCTCCTCCGATTCCAGCTCGATTGTGCCACCGTGCGCGCGGACGATGTGGGAAACCATCGCCAGCCCGAGCCCGGTTCCCTTGATGCCGAGCCGGCTGGCCTTCTCCCCGCGAACGAACCGGCGGAAGATCTCCTTCTGCTCGTGGTGTGGAATACCGAGGCCATCGTCCCGAACCGCGATGGCCACGCCCGCAGGATGGCGACGGACCGAAACGCGGATGGTGCGCCCGTCAGCCGAGTATTTCACCGCGTTATCGAGCAGGTTCCACAACGCGTTGGTGAGCGAGGCCGCGTCCGCGCGCAACGGGAGCGCGCCGGGAGCTTCCACATCAAGGTCGACGGTGAAGCCGCGTGGCCCAACCTCTTTGCGGAAATCGGCCACGATCCGAGTCGCAAGCTCGCCGGCATCCAGCGGGTGCAAGTCGTAGGGCTTCCTTCCGCCTTCCATGCGCGCGAAGTCCAGCAGAGATTCCACCAGGCGGTGCAGGCGTTCGGTGTTCCTTCCCAGCGACTGATAGAACGATCTGCGCCGCTCCGGGGGCAAGTCATCGTCTTCCTGCATCAGCTCCGTGACGTGCCGCAAGGAAGCGAGCGGGGTGCGGAACTCGTGCGAGACGGTCGAGACGAAATCGGTCTGGAGGCGAGCCATGGCAAGTTCCCGCTGGATGACGCGCCAAAGAACATAGCTTCCACCGCCGAGCAGCAACACAATCGCCACAAGCCCCAGGGATAACAAACGCCGGCGGCCGGCAAACTCCTGCGCCTGCCGGGATGAGTCGCCTGGGCTGAGGACCAGTGTCCAGGGCAGGCCAGTCTCGGACGCCGGCATCTTTACCACCGCGGGTCCGGAGGGCGGCTGGGATCCCGCGAGAAGCCGGCCGGACACGCTCAGCAAGCTGAGCCGATCGCCGGCGGCGGGATCGCCCTGACCCGCCCTCTCCATCCATGTGTGCAAGACGGAGGGTGAAATCGCAGTCACCGACGCCTCGGCTCCCGCCGCGCGCCAGACGAGAGTCTGCTCCCCGACCATCAGGCGGCGGCTGGAGGCCGGGAAACGGTCCGCCGGATTGCGCTGCCATTCGTCCCACAACCGATCGGCAACGGCGGAGAATGCCTGGCGCTCGGCGGCAAGCGGCAGTGCGTGGCCGGTCCACTGCTCGAGCTGCCGGGCGGTCAGCTTCCAGGCGGGCTGGTCAAGGATCCATCGGCCAGCGAGTAAGTCAGCTTCCAGGGCGGCCGCCTCCTGGGCCAGTTCTTGCTCTCTGCCGGATTCCAGAAAAACGGAACAGGTTGCCCGGCGAGCCAGCAGGTCGGCGGGCATGCCATCGATGGCGATCCGACCTATTTGGGCGAGTTGGCGATAGGCTGTCAATGCATCGCCCCACCGTCCCGCCCGCCGATCGACGCGTGCAAGGCGTAAGAGAGCGCCGGCCCGGACCGCCGGTGTCGCCGAACGCGCCATTTCCTTGTAGGCGAGCAGCGCGCCTTCCGCCCCGCCTTGGAACTCGAGCTTCTCCGTCTGGTTGAACCGGCGCGCCTCAGCCTCTTCCAACCCGGGTGCAACCGGAAGCCACAGAACGCGGCCTGCTGGTTCCGCCCTCACACCCACCCGGGACAACGTGAACCGCACCATCCCCTCTGGCAGCGGGGTTTCCGTGAGCCGCTCGGCCTCTGCCAGCGACTGCTCCAGTGAACGGATGACGGACTGGGCGGCGGCCTGCCGGCTTTCCAGTTCGCGTTGCGCCCACAGCGAGCGGTCCTGCTCGAGCAGTTGGAGGCCAAGCCACACCAGCGTGACCGCCGGCGGCACGACAACCCCCAGGAACAGGAGGGCCAGCTTGCGGGAGCTATTGTTGACAGACTGTGCTCCCATGCTCTTCACTCTTATTCAAACATTTCCCCGTGGAGAGACAGACAGACTTCTGTCAAGACTCGGTTAAGCCGGGGTTTCGAGTGGGCGCCCAAGCAGAGTCGATCCGCACCGATGAAGCTCGTGCGTTCCTCAGGGCGTTCGACTTTCTCGTCTGTTCTTGACGCTCAACGGAGTCTGGGAATGCTCCGGCAAGACGAACTGGAAGCCTCCAGTCCGACTTGGCATGGATCGAGGACGCGGTAGCGGTAGATCGTGGTGCCGATTATGCCGGTCCAATTCTACCGTCTGACGGATACCTGGCGAGAACAACCGTACCCACCAACAATCCGACGGGCGTCAGGCCAAGCCCCTGAGCCCGGCCTGTCTCGGCGCTGGCCAGCGAGCCTCACAAGGGCTTCGAGCGGCCGTTAGGTGGTGAGAAAGAAGTTCCTCAGATAGGTGTCTTCGAGTGCCCGATCTCATCGCCGATGAGAAAAATCCCGCCTCCGCCACGCCCAGGCCAAGCAAACCAGGGTCACCAACAAAGTCGTTTTCGTGATTGCGCCATGCATGATGGCGTCAGTGTAGCGGCTCAGTAGTAGCCGGCGGGCTCCGCGCTACGGCCTTTCCAGCCCGGTCCCCGAACGACGCGCCCCGGCGTGGCACCCGTGTGCTCGCCGTCCTTCACCACGGCAACGCCATTGACGAGGACGTGCTGTATCCCCGTCGAGTATTGGTGCGGCTTCTCGTAGGTGGCGTGGTCTTGGACCGTCGCGGGGTCGAAGATAACGATGTCGGCGAAGTATCCCTCCTTCAACAGGCCCCGCCGGTCAAGCCGGAGGGTCGTGGCCGGTAGCGAGGTCATCTTTCGGATCGCCGCCTCCATCGTGAGCACCTTATCTTCACGCACGTATTTCGCCAGGATTCGCGGGAAGCTGCCGTAGGCCCGAGGGTGGATGTGTGACTCGAGAAAGATCCCCTCCGTCGCCACCGAGGGAGAGTCGGTACAAAAACTGATCCACGGAACCGGGATCTTCCTATCCACATTCGCCTGGCTCATCGAGAAGCCGACGGACATCACCTTGCTGTCGTCTTTGATGATCAGATCCATCGCCGCTTCTTCCGGCGATGTCTTCCACGTCTCGGCGATCTCGGCGATCGTCTTGCCGTTGAGATGCTTCAAGTCGGGGTTCTTCAGCCCGACGACCTTGTAGCCGGTCGGGCCGCCGACGCCGAGATAGAGGTTTTCCCACTCGTCTGACGGCGTGAGCATCTCGCGCGCGATTCGTTTCCGTGTGGCCGGATCTTTGAGTCGCTTGACACGGGCCTCCTGTCCGCCCTCTCCGACCCAGGGAGGCATGGCGGCGGTAAGCCCGCCCGAGCCCGCGTTGTAAGGGTAGACGTCAGCGGTCACCTCCAGCCCATCCGCGCGGGCCTTTTCAATGTTCGCGATCGCCACGTCAAGTTTCGGCGCGTTCGCCTGGCCGACGGCTTTGAGGTGGTAGACTTCGGCGCGAATGCCGGCTTCGCGGGCAATCGTGATCACCTCGTCGATGCCGTCGAGCAACCGCGCGCCCGAGAACCGCATGTGCGACGCGTAGAGACCGTTATACTCGGCTGCAACCTTGGCCAACTCGATCAGCTCTTGCGTGTCGGCAAACGGCCCGGGAACCTGCATCAGCGCCGAGGCAACGCCGAGGGCGCCCTCTTCCATGGCTTGCCGGACCAAAGCCCGCATGCGATCGAGCTCCTCGGGGCTGGGCGGCCGGTTCTCCTGGCCCAACTCGTGAATGCGTGCGGTCGTAGTCCCCATGAACGAAGCCACGTTCGGAGAGACGCCGCGCGTCTCTAGGTAGGTCAGGTACCCATCGAGCGTTTGCCAGTCGAACTCGTACTCGATGTCTCCTCCGCGCTGCCGCCAGTCTTCACTGGTGCGGTCGTTGACGGGCCCCATCGAGCGCCCCTCGCCCATCACCTCGAGTGTGATGCCCTGCCGAATGTCGCTTTGCGAGAGGCCGTCGGCGATGAGCGATTCCTGCGAGTGGCTCATCATGTT
>JAKZVK010000480.1:0-6367 GCA_047516085.1 Bryobacterales bacterium | reverse complement strand
ACGTAACCGGCCGCGCCGAGCACGGGCTCCCAGACGAGCCGCACGGCCTGCGTCGTCGCCGGCTCGGCCAAGCGCAATCCCGTCACGGCATCGCCCGGTCGAGTCGGTTCCGTGGTCGTGCCGCCCCACGCTGCGTACGGCTCGGTAATCAGTGCCGAGGGCGGCAATGAAGGCGCCTGACTGATCTGGTCGACGTCTTGCGCGGCCGGATCGACGCGCCACACCCAGGGTCCGGCGACGGCCAGTGCACCGAGCGCGACGACAGTTCCGAGCGACCCGAACGTACGCCGACTCTGCTTCAACCGACGCCACGAGTCTTGCCAGTACGACAGCGACGGCCGTGAAATAGCCTGGCGTTGACGCTCGACGGCGACCGTCTCGAAATCGGCGCTGGAAAAGCCGGAAGCGGCACTCATCGCCGGCCTCTCATTCGAGCCTCACGCGTGGATCGATCAACCCGTACAGCAGATCGACCACGATAACCATGGAGACGAGAAAGGCTCCGTAGAAGACCGTCGTGCCCATGATGACGGTGTAGTCGAGCTGCTGGACCGCCTCGACGAAATAGCGGCCCAACCCCGGTATCGCAAACACGAGCTCGACCACGAAGCCGCCCGTCGTGATCGCCGCAATCGCCGGCCCGAGTACTGTGACGACCGGCAGGATCGCGTTACGCAACTGGTGCTTCAGAAAGATCCGCGCCGGCGGCAGGCCCTTGGCACGCGCCGTTCTGATGAAATCCGAGCTGGTGATCTCGAGCATGGACGAGCGCATGAGCCTCGTGAGATAGGCCATGGTGCCGAGCCCAAGGACCATGGACGGGACGATCATGTGACGCAGCGTGCCCCAGCCGGCCACCGGCAACAGCGGGAAGCCCAGGTAGGCGTTGATATCGACGAGCGTGAGCTGGCTCACGGCGGCCACGACGAAGCTCGGCACCGAGATGCCGAGGATGACGAGGAACATGATGACGAGGTCGGGCAGGCGGCTTCGGTAGAGGGCCGTCAACGCCCCCAGCAGGATGCCGCCGAGCGCGGCGAACATCACGGCGAGAATTCCGAGCGTGGCGGAGACGGGGAAATTCTCCCTGATGATGTCGTTGACTCGGCGGTTCTCCTGCGTGAACGAAATACCGAAATCGCCGCGCAGGATTCCCCCCATGAAGACGAGATATTGCTCGGAGAGCGGCCGGTCGAGCCCGTAGCGCTGCTCCAGGTTGCGCCGGATCGTTTCGTTGGTCGCGCGCTGATTCGCGAGCGGGTCGCCAGGCACCGCGTGCATCGCGACGAACGTGGCGGTCGCGATGAACCAGACGGTGACAATCCCCTGAAGGAGGCGCTTGAGGGTGTAGGTCAGCACGACGACGGATCGCTAGGGGTTCTCGACGAGGTACGCCTGGGTGTAGTCAGGAGTCGTGCCGACGGCTCTACGCACGACTCCTTCGAGCTGCGGAAGCTGCACATATACAAGGCCCCGCTCGTAGTTTGGCAGGTGCACGGCGTCCTCAATGAGAATGCGCTGAATCTCGCCGAACGCGTCCATGCGGGTCCGCGGATCGACCGAGCCCTGGGCAATGCGCACCTGCTCGTCGAGCGCTGGGTTGTTGTACTTGCCACGATTGTTCCCATTCCAGGAGGCGTACAGGTCGCCGAAGGTGAGCGGGTCGGCGAAGTCCGGGCCCCAGCCGGCGGCCACTATGTCGAAGTCGCCGGATGTCATCTTGTCGAGGCGTTGCTTGAAGATCTGCTTGTCGATTCTGACGTCGATGCCAAGCGTCCGCGCAAACAGGTTCTGGAAGTACTCGGCCTGAATGTTCGCGATCGGCGCATCCCCGGTCAAGAGGACGAGCGGCGGGAGCTCGGCTAGACCGAGTTCGAGCTTCGCGAGTTCCAGATGCTGTCTGGCAGCCGCTAAATCGGGGGTGATCACAGGCGGCGGATACTCCTGCCGAAACGGTCCTTCCACGCCGGTCAGCCAGGCAGGAAACAGAGACACGGCCGGCTGATAGCCGGGCAGCGCGATCACCTTGTTGACGAGTTCTCCCGGGTCGTTGACGTACTGGAGCGCTTTGCGCAGATGGAGGTTGCTCGTGAGCCGTTCGGGGCGAAAGTTGAAGTCGAGGTAAAACACCGAGCCGTCGCTATAGCGCCCAAGGTTCCAGCGCAGCTTCATCGCCTCGTCGAGCTGTTCGGCTCCGAGCGTGGTCGAAGCGATCGAGCCGTCCTTGAACAAGTTCACGGCCGTACTCGTGTCGGACGTCACGTACGGCATGTCGATGACGTTGAGCTGTACCGTCTCGCGATTCCAGTAGTACGGGTTCTTCTCCAGCCGCACGTGGGCCCCGTGCACCCACCGGGTCATCATGAAGGGCCCGTTGTAGACAAGGTCCTCGGCGTCGGCGCCGTAACGGCCGTCGCGGCTCACGTAGAAATCCTCGTTGACGGGAAAGTAGGTTGCGAACGCGACGAGCTTGTCGAAGAATGCGACCGGGCGCTCGAATTCCACCTCCAGGATCCGGTCGCTCACCGCCCTGACGCCGAGCGCCTCGAGCGGCATCTTGCCCGCATTGATTGCCTCGGCATTCTTCACCGAGTAGAGGATGAAGGCGTATTCGGAGGCGTTGGCAGGCTCCACGGCGTTGCGCCAGGCGAAGACGAAATCGTGCGCCGTGACCGGCCGCCCGTCGCTCCACCGCGCATCGTCGCGCAGCCAGAAGGTCGAGCCGTCGGGCCGAAGATCCCATCGCTCGGCAACCCCTGGCACGAGCCGGTTGCTGGCGTCGTAGCGCAGGAGCCCCTCCATGACGTGTCCGAGGACGAAGATGCTGACTTGATCGGTCGCACGCGTCGAATCGAGCTGCGGGGGTTCCTGCGTCAACACGCTGGTAATGGTCTTGGTGTCGAGATCGATCGCTCGACCCACGAGCGCGGCGCCGCCGGTGACCGACGACGCCCAAGCCAGCGCCGCCATGAGCGCGATGAAGCCCGCCGTGCCCACGGCTCCGAGCCAGAGCAGCTGTCGTACCGCAACACGACTCATCGGATCGCGAGGCCCCCGTGGTCGTTCGTCCATGACTTGCCCCTCATCCAGAGATCACGTCTCGCGCGTCCCGCGAGATCGCCTGCTTCGAAGTCGTCCAGAGCGGCGACCACCCCCCTCAATCGTAGCCCGTACGACATGACTTAGGGAAACGGCCGTATCGCGCCATGCTAAGTGTTACCGGGCGTCCTATCGTCGCGCCACAACTCGGGTAGAGGTGGACCCCATCGGTTGGACAGCTGATCGACGCTGCTAAGTGGAATCTTCTGCACTACATTTCCGTCAAGGAAGAGGAGCAGAAGATGACCAAGAGGAAACGACGCAATCATTCGGCGAGCTTCAAGGCGAAGGTAGCGGTGGCAGCCGTGCGAGGGGACCGAACCCTGGCCGAGCTCGCCGAGCACTTCGACGTTCACCCCAATCAGATCCAGGACTGGAAGAAGAAGCTGGTGGCTAATGCCGAGATGCTCTTCGGTAACGGTGGCAGCAGCGCCGGAGCCGAGAACGCGGAGCGCAAGACCCAGAAACTCCACGCCATGATCGGCCAGCTGACGATGGAGAAGGATTTTTTATCCAAAGCGCTCGGTCGAGACCGTTGAGCGAGCGGCGAACGATGATTCAGTCCGACCAGCGGTTACCAGTCACCCGACGCTGCGAGCTGCTGAAGGTGGCCCGCTCCACGGCGTACTGCCGCCCCGGTTCGGTGTCGCACGAAGACTTGGCCCTGATGCGTCTGATCGACGAGATCCACCTCGAGCTTCCGTTCTACGGCAGCCGCCGGATCCGAGATGAGCTGGAGACTCGGGGGCATCCGGTCAATCGCAAGCGCGTCCAGCGTCTGATGCGCCACATGGGTGTGGCGGCGCTGTACCCGAAACGTCGCACCAGCGCGCCGGGTCGCGGCCATAAAGTCTACCCCTACCTGCTCACGGGCGTCTCGGTCGAACGGGCGAACCAGGTCTGGGCGACGGACATCTGCTATCTGCCCATGGCCAAGGGGTTCATGTACCTGGTCGCGGTGATGGACTGGTTGTCTCGCCGGGTGCTCTCCTGGCGGGTATCGAACACCCTGGACCGCGAGTTCTGCGTCGAGACGCTCGAGGAGGCGCTGGCTCGCTACGGGGCGCCGGAGATCTTCAACACCGACCAAGGCGCACAGTTCACCTCCGAGGCGTTCACCGACGTACTCAAGGCTCACGGGGTGGCGATCAGCATGGACGGCAAGGGACGGTGGATCGACAATGTCTTCATTGAGCGACTGTGGCGAAGCGTGAAATATGAGGACATCTACCTGAGAGCGTACGAGACGCCGGCAGCGCTTCGGGCCGGGCTTACCCGGTACTTCGACTTCTACAACACCCGGCGCCGTCATACGGCACTGGACCGACGCACCCCGGATGCGGTGTACTTCGAGCAAGTCACGGTGAACACGGCGGCCTGAAACCCGGTGGAGATTTCACTTAGGACACTGTCCACGATCCGGGGTCCACTTCTTCCGTCGGAAGGTTGTGTACGTCAAGTTGTGCAAAAGAGGATTCATGGCTGAGGCCGATGCCGTGATCAGGCGGCGGTCTGGATGAGGTCTTTCTTCTGCTCCTTCAAGAACTCCATGTTCAGGTAGCGATGGTCTTCGAGCCAGCCCTCGTGCCGCTCCGCACACAGCGCGCGGACGAGCCGTAAGCAACTGGCCGGATTGGGGAAGATTCGCACGACCCGGGTGCGCCGCTTGATCTCTTCGTTGAGCCGCTCGAGCATGTTGGTCGACTTCAGATGCTTGTGGTGTTGCCGGGGGAGGCTGTAGAAGTTCAACGTCTCCCCGATGTGTGCTTCGACCCAGTCGGTGAGTTTGGGATAGCGCTGCGCCCAGCGCGTGAGCCACGCCTGGAGGTCCTGCTGGGCTTCTTTGAGGTTGCGCCGGTCATAGAGCCAGCGCAGTTCCTGGCGGCAATCGTCGTCGGCCTTGCGCGGCAGATAATCCAGCGCATTGCGTAAGAAGTGGACGTAGCACCGCTGCCACACTGCCTCGGGCAGCAGCTCGCGCACCGCGCGCTTGAGCCCCGCGTGATCGTCGGAGACGACGAACTCCACGCCCTGCAACCCGCGCGTCTTCAGGCCTTTCACAAACGCCGTCCAGCTCGAGCGCGACTCCCGATTCGAGAGCTCCACGCCCAGGATCTGGCGGCGCCCCTCGGCGTTAATCCCGATCGCGATGAACACCGCTTGCGACTGGATCACCCCGTCGAGGCGCACCTTCTCATACCGCGCATCCAAAATCAGGTAGGGGTACGCCTCGTCGAGCCGGCGCTGGGCAAAGCGGCGCAGCAGCCCATCCAGGCTCTTGTTGATCCGGCTGACCGTGCTCGCCGAGAACGTATGCCCGCAGAGCTCTTCCGTGATCGCTTTGACCTTCCGCGTGGACACGCCTTGGACATACATCTCGGCCAGCGCGCTCACCAGCGCTTTTTCGGAGCGTTGGTACCGCTCAAAGAGTTCGGTGGAGAAGCGGCCGTCTCGGTCCCGCGGTACCCGCAACTCCAGTTTCCAGATCCGCGTCACGAGCCCCCGACTGTAATAGCCTGACCGATACCCCAGGCGGTCCAAGGTGCGCTCGCCGAAGCCGGCCCCTACCGCCTCGGTCATCTCCGCTTCCAGAACCTCCTGGAGCGATTCCTTCAGCAGCTCTTTGAGCAGCTCGCGGTCCTCACCGACTAAGGATTCGATCCGGACGGGCTTCGGGGTACGCCGGCGGCGGGTGGTCATGGTGTCACTCCTTTGTGAGTAGGTCGACTTTGACAATCAACCTCTTGCCATGACCGCTCTCTTTTCTCAAGAGCTTTTGCACACAGTACGAAACACTACCCTTCGAAACCTTGTTCGAAACCCTGTGGGTATCCAACCCCATCCGGCCAAGGTCGGCCACCAGCCGGAACCGAGTGATGCGTGGGCCTGGGGTGACCCAGGGCGCGAAGCGTTCCAACTAGGAATGGGCTTGACTCAGATGGTGAGATCGCCGCGACGGACCAGGGCGCAATCATAGGAGGCCCAGTTCCAGACGTGGTACTTCGTCTTGTACGTGGGATGGACTCTCGACTTCATCCAGCCAGTCTGGTCTACCCTTCGAAACCTCACACCAGATTCGTGCACCAACGCCTTGTGTCGCCCCGACCAGACGGGAGCCACATCTAGTTAACCAGAGTGCGAGAGGCAAAAAGGATGAGGGCACCCAGAAGAAGACCCGCCCCATGTTGCGGTCTCCGCATACGCAACGGTCACCGGCTTCTCGCTCGATGCCCTGCTCGTGACCCTGGTGTCGCTGGCCCTGGTCACC
>JAKZVK010000479.1:0-3781 GCA_047516085.1 Bryobacterales bacterium | reverse complement strand
ATGATCTTTTCACGACCCGTAGCGTACGCGGTCCGTGCCCTCATTTGCCTGGCAAGAGTGCCGGAGCAGACGCGGCTCATGGCGTCGGAGATCGCCGCGCTGGAGCGGATCCCAGCCGCTTCGTTGGCGAAGACGCTTCAGCAACTGGTTCGCAAGCGGCTGCTGGATTCGGAGAAGGGCCGCAACGGGGGATTCCGCCTGGGCCGTCCGGCAAAGCGCATCAGCCTGATGGATGTAATCGAGGCGGTAGAGGGACCGAAACCGTTCGAGCAGAGCGTTCTCGGTTATCGCGACCGGGATCACTGTCCGCTGGAGAAGTCGTTCAAGGCGGTGCGCCGAACCGTGCTGGCCTATTTGCGGAAAACGAATCTGGAGGAGTTCTCAAAGGTTCGCGCAACCAAGGGGACGAGACGGGGAGCTACGAAGAAGCGGCGGGCCAAGGCCCGGACGTAACACACCTATCAACGATCTAACGCATAGATCTTTTCGATCTCGACGGAGTACCGTTTCTCCACTTCCCGCCGCCGCACCTTCATGGTCGGAGTGATTTCCCCCCTTTCGATCGAGAACTCGCTCCGGAGCAAGACGATCTTCTTCACCTGCTCGTAGCGGGCTAGCGATGCGCACGCCGCTTCCACTTCCTTCTCGATAAGCTGCCGCACGTCGGGGTGGGCGGCCAGGGCATCGGGTGTCGTCTCGGCGATACCCCGCTCGGTGGCGAACTGCTTGAGCCGTTCGAAGTCCGGCACGATCAGCGCGCAGGGGAACTTCCTTCCCTGTGCGATGACGACGGCCGCCGAGACGTAGAGGCTGGTCTTGATGCGGTTCTCGATGGGCTGGGGAGCGATGTATTTGCCGCCCGAGGTCTTGCAGAGGTCTTTCTTGCGGTCGGTGATGATCAGGTAGCCGTCGTCGTCGAGACGCCCGACGTCGCCGGTGTGAAGCCAGCCATCGACGATGGTCTCCCGCGTCAACTCGTCTCTCTTGTAATAGCCCAGCATCACATTTGGGCCGCGGACGAGAATCTCGCCATCGTCGGCGATGCGGACCTCCACGTTCTTGATCACACGGCCGACGGTGCCGGGACGCAGAGTATCAGGGGAATTGAGCGACACCACGGGCGACGTCTCGGTCAACCCATACCCCTCGCAGATCTTGATCCCCGCGGCGAGAAAAAACTCGGCCACATGCTTGGGCAAGGGAGCCGCGCCGGAGACGAAGAACCGCAGCCGGCCTCCCAGCCGGGCCCGCAGTTTCGAGAACACCAACTTGTCCGTCAATCGCCTCTTGAGCCGCAGCGGGCCGGGCAAAGGACGGTGTTCCAGTTCATACGGCAGGGCTGCTTCCCCCACTGCCAGCGCCCAGTGGAAGAGCTTGCGCCGAAGGGCCGGCGCGTCGGCGACCGCCGCCAACACCCGGTCCTGCACCTTATCGAAGAACCGCGGAACGCCCACAGCGATGGTGGGGCGCACTTCGCGCAGATTCTCGGGCACTGCCTCGATCGACTCGGCGTAGGCAATCGTCGCGCCTTCCTGGAAGAAGGTGTAGTCCGCCATCCGTTCGGCTACGTGGGAGAGTGGCAGGAACGACAGGGCCAGATCGGTTTCGAACACTTCCAAGCCGTTGTCGCGGACGTTGGTCGAGAAGTTGTCGTGGGTCAGCATCACGCCCTTCGGCGTACCCGTCGTGCCGGAGGTGTAGATGATGCTGGCCAGGTGCTCGGGCTCGACGGCGCTGATGGCGTCTTCGAACTCCGCGCGTTCGGAATCGCTGAGAGGCGCGTCGCCGAGCAACGAGCCGAGCGTCGTAACGCGGTCGTCGCTCAACGCAGCCGGATCGAACACCACGACGCCTTCCAGGTTAGGCAGCCGGTCCCAGACTTCGAGAATCTTGTCGAGCTGCCCCTGGGTCGAGACGAAGGCGACGCGGGCCTCGGAGTGTTCGAGGATGTAGTGGGCCTGCTCGGCCGGCAGCGTGGGGTACAGCGGGACGCTGACGATGCCCGACACCATCATCGCGAAATCGGCGACCGCCCATTCCCAGCGGTTCTCCGACATCAGGGCACAGCGATCGCCGGGCCCAAGGCCGACGTCTTTCAGCTCGAAATGAAGGCGGGCAACACGGCGGTAGACTTCGGCGGACGAGATGGGCCGGTAGTGTCCCTCGGACTTCGCCAGCATCATGTCGGGCTTGTCGTAGGAGACAGCGTGACGGAACAAACGGGCTAGGGTCGTGGGCATGGCTATCACCAACACTGTAAACTGTGGGCCGCCCGCAAGGGGAGAGTTCCTCGCATGGATGCTAACTCATCTATTCCAAAGCCAAGCGGCGCGAACGAGCCCACAGGAGCGGCCGAAGCCGACAAGGATCGAGCGCCAGCCGACACAAACGGCACCTATCTACCGCTGAAGCAACCACCCATCTTCAGAGGGTGTTCAACCCACCACAACCGAGCCGCGGACGGGAGTCCGCGGTCACCTCGAACCGCCGTCCGTGCCTCTATCGCTGGATTACGGGACCGCGTTGTGGTTGCGGCCTACGGAACTCTGTTCGGGGCGCGGGGACTTCTCGGCTTCGGGCAAGGTCTAGGTGAGACCTTAACACGTCGCGGCCACCGCGGATTTCCATCCGCGGCTCGGTTGCGGTGCTGAATCGCATCAACTGCTGTCGACTTCGGCTGTGGGTCAACCAGATCAACGAAGACCTAAGGTCGCCGCGGCCATGCGCTGTGTAACTACCGGCTCCTCCTTGCTATCATTCCCTGTCATGTTGAAACCGATCGCTGAAGCCCTCGACCTTCGCATCCCCGACGAACAACTTGAAGAGATCGAGCCCGTGTTGGATGAACTGATGCAGACCATCCGCCGCACGCTCGACCGCGACCTCGCCACCATCGACCCGGTGACCCGCTTTCAGCCGGGCGGCGAGTGAGCATCCGAGAATCGACATGAGCCTATTGATGACTATCTCTGAGCTCGCTCCCAAGATCCAGCGCGGCGAATTATCACCGGTTGAGCTGACCCGCGAGGCGCTGGCTTCGATCGAGAAGCGCCAGCCCGCGCTGAACGCGTTCATTCTCGTTACCGCGGAGCACGCTTTGCGGCAGGCTCGGCAGGCGGAGACCGAGATCGCCGCCGGCCAGTACCGGGGCCCTTTGCACGGCATCCCGTACGCCGCCAAAGACCTCTTCTATACCAAAGGCATTACGACGACGGTCGGCTCGAAACTCATGGCCGATTTCGTGCCCGACTTCGACTCCACCGTCATCGAGAAGCTTAATGAGGCGGGCGCGGTGATGGTTGGCAAGGCCGGCTTACACGAGTGGGCCTACGGCATTACGAGCAACAACCCCCACTTCGGTACGATCCGCAATCCATGGGACACCGACCGCATCCCGGGCGGTTCGAGCGGCGGCTCGACATCGGCCCTGGCGGCGGGCATGTGCAGTTTTTCGCTGGGGTCGGATACCGGCGGCTCGATTCGCATCCCCGCGTCTTTGTGCGGGCTCGTGGGATTGAAGCCGACGTTCGGCCGCGTGAGCCGCTACGGGGTTTTCCCCCTGGGCCACACGCTCGACCATGCCGGACCGTTTGGGCTGACGGTTCGCGACACGGCCATGGTGTACAAGGCGATCGCCGGTTACGATGCGCGCGACGAGAGTTGCGTCAACCGGCCGGTTACGGCGGTGGAACTGGCCGAGCAGCCGAGCCTGGCCGGGAAGAAGATCGGAGTGCCGCGCAACTTCTACTTCGACAAGCTCGACCCCGAAGTCGAGGCGGCG
>JAKZVK010000478.1:0-7533 GCA_047516085.1 Bryobacterales bacterium | reverse complement strand
CGGCTCTGGCCGCCGGTGCCGTGGACGGTAAGCGGATGGTCGAGGGCCGCCTGGATCAGGAAGCGGTTCAGCACCGTGCCGTAGTCGCCGTCGTAGTCGAAGCGATTGATGAGTTGGTCGTCGCGT
The DNA here is from genome assembly GCA_047516085.1 of Bryobacterales bacterium. Lineage (GTDB taxonomy): Bacteria > Acidobacteriota > Terriglobia > Bryobacterales > UBA6623 > JAKZVK01. The sequence continues at coordinate 7,407 of JAKZVK010000478.1, read as the reverse complement.
CGCGTCTGGTCCGTGGGCGTACCCCAGACGATGCCCTGGTGTCGCCGGTGGGCCTCAGGTCGTCGTAAAGGCTGCTGCCGCTCTTCAGTTCGGCCAAGCGATCACGGATAGTGAGGTTGGGAACCAGCAGGAGGAAGTCGCGGCAGTAACCGTTCTTGGCCTGCCAGAGGATGAGCATGCCCATGACGAAGGTCTTGCCGGTGCCGGTGGCGAGCTTCAGCGCGACGCGGGGGATGCCGTCGTTGTGCTGGTCGTTGATTTCGTTCAGCGTCTGGAGGAAGTGGTCCCTGTGCCCGACGTCGGCTTCCTTCAGGTAGATGGCGGTCTCAACGGCATCCCGTTGGCAGAAGTAAGGCTGCACGCCTTCTTTGTCGGGTTGGTGCCAATGCTCGATCAGTTCGATGGTCTCGGTGGTGGCGCCCGGGTATCCCGCCTCTCGCCACGCCTGCACGGCAGCTCTGATCCGGTTGATGCGCTTGTGCGGTTCCACCTCCTGACAGGACTGCTGCTGGTCTCCCAAGGTCAACGCCGACTGGCGGCCGGTGGGCTTCGGCACTGGCAGGTAGGTACCGCTGCGGCGCCTGCCGGCCTGCGCCGGGGCGCAGGCGCGAAAGTCGGCGTCGAGGCCCCAGTACCACTCCGGGGGCGCGTAAGGCTCGTTGAGGATGGGCGTGTCGGTCGGGTCGGCAGGCGCTTGGTGATGGCTCATGAGGCGCGGCTCTCGGTCTCCGACGCGCAATAGGTTCGTTGAGTGCAATCGTCCATGGGCCGAAGCCTCTACATGTGGTTCATGTTCGGTCACGGCCCTAAGGGCCCGCCGTCCGGTTTCGGGCGACGCTCTTGCCGCTGTGATACCGCTGGCAGGTGTCGCGGGCGTCGGACGGTACGCCGACGCCAGTGTCTATTCTGCCCTGACGTGAGGGAAGGCGAAAGGCCGTGGATCGGCGGGCCGCCAGTCCGGCTGAGTGGTCGTGGTTGAGTGCTTCTATGATCGGCCGGTCGAGGGAGGAGAGCGAGTGGCGGACAAGAAGAAGATCTTGGGAGCCGCGGGAGCGGCCGCGGGGCTTGCCGCCGGTGCGCCGGTTGGCGCGGATGGGCATCGCTGCGATGGGCACCGCGTTCGCGGTTGCCCCGTGGGTGGTGCCCGTGTTGCTTGCTGGAGCGGTGGGGTATGCGGAGTACAGGCTGGGCAAGAGGTTGGACGAGAAGACCGGACGACTTCATCGACGCGGACGCCAAGCGGTACACAAACGCCGCAGAGGCGAATGAAGCGGTCTTGAAGCACATCGTTGAGAATGAGGTGAGGACTTGGTGCCGACGTTGTGTGTCCTTGGCTGGGTTAGGCAGGGGAGCCGAGGGCGAAGGTGAGAAAGGGGACTAACTTTGCATCGTGCCGCGGAATGGAATGCGCCCGTCAGCTGTGATGCTAGTCCCCGATGCAGCGATGCTCTATCCGGACGTCGACGGGCAGTCCAATCTGAACCTTACGCGCTTGGTCAAGGGACTCGTAGGGACCGAGCCACTTGGCGTTTCTTGGGTCGGATCCTCCCTGCAAGCCTTGGCCGTCATTGCAGTGGAGGCAGGTGGACCTGTGAATGACTGCTTTGTGGGATCCGGCGCGCCAGTTCTGGTAGATGTGGAAGGCCATAGCGAGATCATACTCGAACGCGGCGGGCAGTCGAGGCGTCACAGATCCGAAGTTCGCCGACGCTTGGCCGCAAGGGCTCGTCTGGCCGCAGGGCCACCCGGCCGCCGGGAGCGACACAGGATCACGTTTTCGGCGTGATCGAGGAAGCCGGATTCGTGCTGGCTCTCGAGCTGCTCGCCCTTGACGCTCGGTTGGACGGGCAAGCCGAACTGCACCAGCGCCTCTTGCGGACGGCAGCCAGGAGGGGTCCATGGCGATATGCAGGCGCCGGTTGTTGCGCAAGTACGATCTGCGCGCTGAGCAACTGCTCGATGGCCTCCGGCCCGTTGATCGGCACCGTCATGGTCTGCTTTCGGTGGGACCTCCAGAGCGGGAACTAATCGATCCGACTATCGCGCCGGAATCCGAATTCGGGATGGCCGCCGCCGTGGCGCCCCCGAAGCGCTCAGGTGGACCAGTTCAGAGCTTCCCTAGTAGAGCGCTGAGGGGAGGTGGCGCTCCGCATGCACGCAGGCGGTGGGGGGGTGTTCCGAAATCGTGTTCATATTTCCGTGTAAAAGGCGGATAATAGGACATGGTTCGTTATCGGCAAGTGTTGTCAGGCTATGTCAACCGGCTGCTCTCCGAGGGGCGGACAGTGTTCTCCGCTGCGGAGGCGGAAGACGCACTTGGCGTCGGGCACAGGTCGTTTCTCGACGCGGCGGAACGATTGCAGCGTGCTCGGAGGCTGTTGAGGCCGCGCCAGGGATTCTACGTCGTCATCCCGCCGCAGTACGCCGGCTGGGGCGCGCCTCCGCCAGCTTGGTACATCGACGCGTTGATGGGTAGAGAGGACGCAGTCTACTACGTCGGGCTGCTGAAGGCGGCGGAGTTGCATGGGGCGACGCACCAGGCGGTCATGGAGTTTCAGGTGGTGTGCGGGAGGCGGCTGCCGGCGATCCGTGCGGGGCGCAATCTGATCGTCTTCTACTTCCGCAGGGACATGAAAGGGGCGCGCGCGGGGATCGAGGACCGCAAAACGGACACCGGGACGATGAAGATCTCGTCGGCGGCACTGACTGCGCTCGACCTCCTCCGCTATCCGCAGGCGTCTGGCGGTATCGATAGCGTGGCGACGGTCCTTGCCGAACTTCGCCCGGAGATCGAGCCCGAGGAACTCGCGTCGTTGTCGACCGGGGTAGAGCGGTCGGTGGCGCAACGGCTTGGTTATCTGCTGGACCGGGTCGGTGAGGAAGGCTTGACTGGACGGATGCTGGAGGGCTTGCGGTCGCGGGGACCGCTGCGTTGGACTGAACTGGATCGGGAGGGGCGCGATCCGGACTTCGCGTCGGACCCGCTGTTGCGCGATGCCAAGTGGCGCGTTGTGGTGCGCCGTTTGCCGGAGCCGGACTTGTGATTCCGGCGCAGAACATCGTCGCCTGGAGCAACGTGGTGCCCTGGGCCGACCTGCGGCAGGTCGAGCAGGATCTGATCATCAGCCGGGCGCTGGTGGTGATTTTCGGGGACGACATGCTGCGGGGGGCGCTTCGTTTCCGCGGTGGAACGGCTCTCAATAAGCTGCACTTCCCGGCACCGTTGCGCTATTCGGAGGACATCGATCTGGTGCGCACGTCGAGGGGACCTATCGGTCCGGTCGTGGACGGACTGAGGGCGGTGCTGGAGCCGTGGCTCGGGCGAGCGCAGTTCGGGCAGAGCCCGGTGGCGCCAAAGTTGCGCTTCCGCACGGAGGCTGAGGACGGGAGCGGCGTGCCGATCCGGTTGAAGATCGAAATCAACACACGCGAGATCGAGGCGTTCGACCCGCCCGTCGCAAGGCGCCTTGAAGTGGCGAACCCGTGGTTCACCGGCGGCGCCGCGGTTCCGACCTTCTCGCCGGAGGAGATGCTGGCGACGAAACTGCGGGCGTTGCTGCAGCGGGACAAGGGTCGCGATCTGTACGACCTGGCGCACGGGTTGGAGACGCTCGAGCGGCTCGACGAAGATCGGGTCGTCGAGGTGTTCGGCCGCTACATGGCGCGGTCGGGCCGCCCTATCTCGCGAGCGCAGGCGCAGGAGCGTATGTTCGCGAAGCTGGCGCACCCGCGGCTATGGTTAGACGTTCGCGCGTTGCTGCCGGCGGCCCGGGCCGGCGGGCTCACGCCCGCCGCGCAGGCGGAGTCGTTTCGGCGGGTGTTCACGGACCTTGTCGATCGGCTGCCGGGAGAGCCCTGGGCGCGTACGGCGGCGATGAAGGTCCGGTTCGGCATCGAGTGGTGAGCGGCGTGTGGCCGTTGTTGCGCGGCGGGGCGTGGCAACCGGCCCGGTGGATTTTCTGACTGGAGACGGCACTGGCGATGGTAGGGCGAATAGGAAAAACACGAGACGGATGTAGGGGACCATGATCAACCGCGGATCGGAATGGCACCGGTGGGAGCCTCACATCCACGCGCCGGGGACGCTAATGAACAACCAGTTCAAGGGACCGAAGGCGTGGGAGGACTACTTGGCGGCACTGGAGGCGGTGACGCCCGTCATCGAGGCCATCGCGGTGACGGAGTACTACGTCACCGACACCTACGAACGCTTCCGGGCATGTATGGCGCAGGGTTGCCTTCCGTCGGTGCGGCTGGTGTTCCCGAACGTCGAACTGAGGCTCGAGGCGGCAACGGTGAAGGGCCGATTCGTGAACATGCACCTGCTCGTCAGTCCGGAGGACCCGAACCACGTCGAGGAACTCGCGAACTTCCTGTCGCGCCTTGACTTCGACGCGCACGGAGACCGCTTTCCGTGCTCTCCCGCAGGGCTGATTGGCCTCGGGCGCAAGGGCGGATCCGAAGATCGATGACGACGCTGCGGCACTGGAGTACGGCGCGTCGCAGTTCAAGGTGAACTTCAAGGACCTGCGCGAAGAGTTCGCGGCAAGCACATGGGCGCAGGAGAACATCCGCGTGGCCGTCGCGGGCGGCGCCGATGACGGCACCTCGGGCGTTCGAGCAGCCGCGGACAAGACGCTGCGCGAAGAGATCGAGAAGTTTGCCGACGTGATCTTCGCGGGTAGTCGCGCACAGCGGGAGTTCTGGCTGGGCGAGCGGAGCCTGGACGCCGATGAGATCCGTGGCCGGTACAGGGGGCTGAAGCCCTGTCTCCACGGCAGCGACGCGCACAAGCTCGACGACGTGGCGACGCCGTTCGGCGAACGGTTTTCATGGATCAAGGGGGGACTGGACTTCGACTCGCTCCGGCAGGCTTGCATCGAGCCTCGCGGGCGGGCCTACGTCGGGGCCGCGCCGCCGGCGTCGGCGACGCCGTCGCAGGTGATCGCCAAGGTGGAAGGCATCGATACGCCGTGGATGCGGACGCCGGTGCTGCCGCTCAATGCCAGTTTCGTCGCGATCATCGGGGCGCGCGGATCGGGCAAAACGGCACTGGCGGATCTGATCGCGGCCGGCTGCGACTCGATAGCGGAAGAAGCCTGGACGGCGGACGAATGGGCGAATCCGTCGTTCCTGGTGAGAGCCCGGCCGCTGATCGGGGAGGGCAAAGTCACGGTCACGTGGAGTGCCGGCGATCCGGCGACTCGGTCGCTGCGGCAGCCGGACGCCGACGACGCCCTGCGCTATCCGCGCGTGCGCTACCTGTCGCAGCAGTTCGTCGAGGAGCTGTGCTCTGCGAGCGGCATGACGGACGAGCTGTTGGCCGAGATCGAGCGGGTGATCTTTGAGGCGCATCCCGAGGCGGAACGGGACAACGCTCTGAACTTCGAGGAATTGCTCGAGCAGCGGGCGTTGCGGCATCGGCTCGCGCGCCAACGGGAGGCGGACGCGGTCGCCGACGTTTCCGACCGGATCAGCGATGAACTGGAGAAGCAGCAACTCGTGGACGGCCTGCGCACCCAAGTGCGCCAGAAGCGGGAGCTGGTCGACCGCTACACCGCGGACAGGAGCAAGCTGGTTTCGCCGGGCAGCGAGAAGCGCGCGGAACGCCATACGGAAATCGCGGGCGCCGCGAACGCCGTGACGCAATTGCTGCGGCGGTTCGCGAATCAGCGGAGGACGTTTCTGGCGCTGCGGGACGAAGTGCAGGACTTCCGGCGGAACGGGGCGGCGGAGGCCTTGCGGCAAACGCAGGCGCGGCACTCGAACAGCGGCATGTCGGACAATGAATGGGCGGCCTTCCTGCTCGAGTACACGGGAAACGTGGACGGCAACCTGGCTGAGTACGTGAAGTGGGTGGATGGGCAGGTCGCCGAGGTGAAGGGCACGCGGCCGCCCGAAGGAGACCCCGCCACCCCGCTGATTGCTGCGGACGCGGACCTGTCGAAGCTACCGCAGGCGGTGCTCGAGGCGGAGATGGCGCGGCTTGAGAAGCTGGTGAGCGCGGACAGGGAGACGCAGAGGAAGTACGCGGCGGTGTCGAAGGTGATCGCCAGAGAGACTGCGGAGCTGGCGACGCTCACGACGAGGCTCGAAGATTGCGAAGGCGCAATGGGGCGGGCAAGGGCGCTCAACCGTGAGCGGGAAGAGGGGTACGGAAGGGCGTTCGAGGCGCTCGAGGCTGAGCAGGCCGTCCTGGAGCAGCTGTATCGGCCGTTGATGACGCGGTTGGCGGGCGCGTCGGGCACCTTGAGCAAGCTGTCGTTCTCGGTGGCGCGGACCGTGAACGTAGAGGCGTGGTCGAAACGGGCCGAAGAAGGACTGATCGATCTGCGTAAGCAGGGGCCGTTCAGGGGCCGGGGGACGCTGCTGGAGGTGGCGAACGAGGTAATGAAAGGCGCGTGGGAGACCGGGAGTTCGGACGAGGTCAAAGAAGCGATGGCGGAGTTCCGGCGGCACTACCAGGAAGACCTGCTGGCGCACTCGCCGATGGCGCACGACGAGGAGGCAGAGTTCCGCGCATGGTCGAAGCTGTTCGCGCAGTGGCTGTTCAGCACCGAGCACATCGGCATCGAGTATGGCATCGCGTACGACGGGGTGGACATCCGAAAGCTGTCGCCGGGGACTCGGGGGATCGTGCTGCTGCTGCTTTATCTCGCGCTCGACCACGCCGATGGGCGGCCGTTGGTGATCGATCAGCCGGAGGAGAACCTCGACCCGAAGTCCGTGTTCGAGGAGCTTGTGGAGTTGTTCATCGACGCGAAGGCGAAACGCCAGGTCATCATCGTGACCCACAACGCGAATCTGGTGGTCAACACGGACGCGGATCAGGTCATCATCGCCGAGGTGGGACCTCACCCGCAGGGGGCGTTGCCCCCGATCTCGTACAAGGCGGGCGGTCTGGAGAGTGCGGGGATCCGTAAGGCGGTGTGCGACATACTGGAGGGCGGGGAGGACGCGTTTCGCGAGCGGGCTCGGCGACTGAGGGTGGGTCTGCCGCGCTGAGCGGACGTCGACCACATCGGGCCGGGGTGGACGCACGCGGGCGTGAGGACAAGGGCGGATCGCATGGCTAGCTGTGTAAAGCCACGACGTTGTTCAGTGGCAGGTTCAAGGGATGAACCGGGCCGCCTCGGAGCGGGCGTGGGTTGCGCGAGTCGCACCAGGTGCAGCCCTTGACGACGCGGTAGACGCGTGGGCGTTGGCGGCAGCGTCGGTGGGTGACGGGCAGACAACACGTGCGAGATCGAGGCATTCGATGCGCCCGCCAAACCGCTGCGGCCACGTCACGCCCATGGACTTCAGTCGCCACCCGTGCCGTCGGCAACGGTTGGCGGCGGATCAGGGCCGAGGCCAGATCAAGCCACTTGCTGCGTTCGACCGGGTAGGCAAGACCGTACACACCGG
>JAKZVK010000477.1:0-3658 GCA_047516085.1 Bryobacterales bacterium | reverse complement strand
TCGTCGATCTCGCGCTTTTGCCACCATGTGAGCCCGGTCTGAGACAGCGGGCCCGGCTCGTCGAGCCAGCACTTCCCGTTCAGCCACGTCGCCGGGTATCTGATGAACTGCGATTCCTTCCCGGCCATCTCGGCCGCGTAGCGCTTGGCGCCGGCGATCAGGGTCACGAGGCTCACGCCCTCGCGCCGCGCCCTCGCCAGCGCCTTCTCGGCTGCGCCGCGCGAAACCTTTTTTGGGTAGTGCTGATACCAATCGTCAAACTCTTCCTTCAGAATCTTCTCTCTCTCGCGCCCGTTGACGGATTCTCTTGACGGATTCTTCTTAACGGTTTGGGCGTCACCATGACGCCCCAGAATTGTCGCAGATGACGCCACAGGATGGTCAGAATGACGCCCCTGGCGGCCTTCTGGGGCGTCACCATGACGCCCCTCGCCTTCTGGGGGTCTTCGTAGGGCTTCCAGGACGATCCGATACTCGTCAGGGAAGCGCTGGCTGGCGGGACGGACTTCGATCAACACACCCTCGTCCTCGAGCTTGCGAAGGTTGCGCTGGACCGTGCGCCTTGATGCCCGTGTCTTCTCCGCCATCTTCTCGACGCTCGGGAACACGTTGCCGCCGTCGTCGCTGGCGAAGTCGGCGAGCGCCAGCAGCAGGAGGAGCTGGTTGCCCTCGAATTTTCGACTCTCCCAAACCTCATTCATCACGCGAATGCTCATGGTTCTCTCTCCTCGTCGCTCAAAAAACTCTGGTAGCTCATGGTTGAACCCGCCCAGAGAAGCGTGATTTCATGGTCGGACCGTGACGGCTTTTCACCACATAGACTTCGCCTTTACCCCGCACCTCCGCGAGCCTTTCCGTCCATTTTCATGTGCAACGGTATCGTTTTCTGACGTCTCTTATTTCGCCAAATAGTAGGCTTATCGGAAAAGAAACAGGATGCTGTCGGCGTCCTGTTCGATGGACCCAGAGTCCCGCAGGTCCGACAGTTGCGGGATCTTGTTGTCGCTGCGCTCGCCCGCGCGATTCAGTTGCGAGAGCAGGAGAACGGGGATGCCGAGCTCCTTCGCGAGCGCCTTCATGCGCATCGTGAACTCGGTGATCTGCTGAACCCGCCCTTGGCTCCGGGTCTCCCGCGGCGGGCGCATGAGTTGCAGATGGTCCACGACCAGAAGCCCGAGCCGGTCCTGGTGATGGAGCCGGCGCGCGTTGCGCTCGATGTAGTCTGGCGTCTGACCGCCGGTGTCGTCGATGTAGAGCGGCATGTCGTCGAACCGCTTCGATGCGCTGTAGATCGAATCGAAGTCGCGCTGCTCGATCTTCCCCGTCTGCATCAGGTGGTGCGAGATCCCGGTGAAGATCGAGAGCGCGCGCTTGCCGAGCTGCTCGGCTGACATTTCGAGGCTGGCGTAGAGGACCGGATGGCCGGCCCTGGCTGCCGCGAGCCCGATCCCGAGCGCCATGCCGGTCTTGCCCATCCCAGGGCGCCCGTCGGCCACGATCATGTCGGGTGCCTGGAGCCCGCCGAGGCGGTTTTCGATGGCCTTGATGCCCGTGGGAAGCCCCAGGAGCGCCCCATTGGCCTGGCAGGTCTCTTGGATGCCGGCAGTGGCCTCGCCGCGCAGCGGTGCCGATCGACCGGCGCTCTGAGCGCGTTCCTGGCGCACCCTCCTCAAGGAGTTCGCGGAGCTTGGACTCTGCGCGCTCGACCTGTTCTGTCGGCGGCTGATCAAACGACGCGTCGTAGGCGGTATCCCGCATGTCCTCGGCGAGGTCGATGAGCGCCCGGCGTACGTGCAGATCGTGGATGGCGCGGCCGTAGTGCCCGGCGTTGATGACCGTCATCGCCGAGCCGGCGAGCCGGGCAAGATGCTGTGCGCCGCCGGCCTCCTGCAGCGCCTCGTCGTTCTCGAAGCAGGACCTGAGCGTCACCGGGTTCGCGATCTCCCTGCGCCCGACGTAGTGCATCACGGCGGCATAAATACGGCCGTGCACCGGCAGGAAGAAGTGTTCCGGCTCAAGGAAGGTGGCGACCAGATGAATGGCTTCGTTGTTGACGAGAAGCGCCCCGAGACCGTACGCCTTGGCGACGCTGCGCATGGACTGGCCGGCCTCGACAATGGCCCTATCACGCTCGCGTGTCGCCGCGCGCCGCACCCGCCCAGACTTGAGCCCCCTGCGGCGTTGTGTCGCCGGGGTATGGTCCATGGGGCCACCGCCGGCCCAGGTCCAAGATGCGACCGACCAAGCGGGCCTATTGACCTCTCCTGCCGCGAGAGGGACAGGAAATCGCTCGTTGCTTTGGCTCGCGATCCTTTCCACCCGGTCTGCCCAGGCGTCCAGGTTGGGCGCCTTGTCTTGCGCGTAAGACCAAAATCGGACGCAATCGAATAGGGCATTGTTGCGCCCGCCCGGCAGCATTGTTGCCAAGTCGGGCAAATCATCCGGCGCCTTCACCCGAAAGACGCGCGGCGCCTCGACTGGGAGCATACGCGGCGCCTCAACACCCATCGCCTCGAATAAATCGTCGGGGAACGGCGCCGTACCGGATGGCGTGAGTCGCAAGGCGCTCGCCAGACGCTCCGCGCCGCCTTCGTAGAGCCGCAGGTATCCGCGCGCCGACCGGACCTCACCTCGGCACCCGAACGCCTGCCAGTGCTTGTTACCGCGTGGTGTGTTGTCCTGGTAGTACGCATGGGCGCCGCGCGGCGACGCAACGGTCACCAGGGGCGGCTTCGCCTCGATGAGTTCGCCTATGTCGCCATAGTCGATGTCGAGTGCTGACGCGCCAACGCTGTAGGGGATCAGACCGATCTCGCGCCCGTGCTTGAGAACCAACCCTAGACTTGGCCGTCGGCGTTGCCACCTCCACCAGATCGCCCGCTTGCCGTGGCACAAGACGAAATGCGCGCCCCTGTCGTGCAAGTATGCGACGGCTTCAAGCGGGCGCATTGGCCGGCTCGCGCCAAGGGTCGGTGCTCGCTCAAGCGGCCTTGTCCTTGGGCTGAACCGTTCGGGCCGCCAGCCACCTGTTCAGTTCGCGGCCGCAGTAGGCGACTCGGCTGCCGATTTTCAAATAGGCCGGCCCCCGGCCCTCGGAGCGCCAATGCGACAATGTCGAATAGCTACCGAGCACCTTCAGTGCCGGATCGTCGGTGAGATAGAGCTTGTCGTCGTCAAACATGGTCCGCCCCTTTCATCAGGTGGCGGGACTTTGCGCGCGCTTATGATGAATCGCTACTCGGTTAAAATGCGGCGATTTTTTTCAGAGTTTAGCTCAGTCACAAGTGGCTTCCAGTCACTGACAATTTGGGCAACCGCATTTGGCTTTGTACGCATCCAACTCGCAACCGTCCTCTGGGCCTGGCCCACTGTGTAGCCCTTCCACTCGATCAGTATATTGTGGGCTGCGACTATAAGCATCTTTGCCACAATGCTTCGGGAGGGCCGACCTCGCGCCGGTTTCTCTTGTATTCGGCCAGTTTGAACCTCCATAGAGAATTGGGCCAATCGCTTAGGTGGCATTTCGTCGCGCTCCAGAATTCGCTCGCTCAGTTCGTTCAAGACCGCCCATGCCAGTTGAGAGTCCAAGCTTCGGTTATGCCCTCGAGCAACCTCGATCCTGGTCCCGAGAAAGCGCTCCCTCTCGTCAGGAGACAGT
>JAKZVK010000476.1:0-3160 GCA_047516085.1 Bryobacterales bacterium | reverse complement strand
CCGCCGCAACTGGTTGCGGAGCTTGGTGTGTACGTTGCCGCCGCCGCTACTGTAGACCCCCAGCGCCCGCATGAACTCGGCCAGCGAACGACCCAGGACGAGTTCACGGCTTTGGGTCTGCACGGCTTCGGTACACACCCATGCCAAGATCAGGCGCGGAAAGTTTCCGAAGGGGAGCTTACAGCCGCCACCAGCCGTCATGTAGAGCGTGTAGGGGCCTTTGACGCGCTTGTACTCTTTGCGGTTGCCGGGATTGCTGCGAGGCAGGGAGCACAGCGCCATCGTCCGCGCCATGAAGCCGAGATCGGGGTCCGCTTCGCTGGCGCTGACCAACTGGTTCACCTGATCAGCAACGATGAAGTGGTGCCGCGCCGGTGGTGGGGTTTTGCGGATCGCCTGGATCGGGCCGGGTAGATCGGCCAAGGCTTCCCCGATCGGAATCAAGCCTTCTCGTTTAGGCTGCATGGCCCATTCTCTCACGCCCCCTGAGCAAGACCAAACTAGCGGCTGGGGCCAAAGTCCCGTCAGGGGCGCTTCTGAGCCGGGGAAGGGGACTTGTGCCAGCAAGACCGTGGTCGTCACTCAATCCCGCGGATCTTCCTGCTTTCCGGAAGCAGTGCCCTGGTCACCTGGCTGCTGGTCTCTTTGCGGCAGTATCCGGTGCTTGGGCGGCACGTCGTAAATCGAACCCATCCGAGAGCCGTAGAAAAAACCGCCTGCGATTGGGAGGGTGATTATTGCGTGGCCCCCGAGCCTCTCTAAAATAGTGGGTGACAGGTCGATGTGCAGGGCGTATTCCGCTATCACGGCAACAATCACCAGGGCGACCCACGCCGGCTTTCGTTTCTTAACCGGACGCCAAGTCCGCACCTTGCGCACGGCATGCTTCGGGAAGGTGCGCGTTTGACCGTCCTCGATCACCAGCGTGATGGAGTCGGCGGTGGCCAAGTGGAAACGGCCCTTGATCCTCCGGCTCTCCGGAGAGGCTGCGTCCTGGTACAGCCGCACCCCGGTCTTGGTATCGTGCGGCACTGCCTGCACTCGGGACCAGTCGCTCTTCTTCGCCGACTCTACCCTGAGCCGCTGATAGGAATCCGAGCCTTTGATCTTTTTGTTCCTCCGCGCAAAATGCCAGGGTAGCCTGCCGGCTATGTTGTACGTCCGCGGGTTGGCGCCCGCATCCAGCAACGCCTCGATCACGGCCGGGTTACCGGTATCCCGCGCCGCCCGATGCAGGGCGGTGAGTCCTTTTGTGTTCTGCTTGTTTGGGTCCTCCCCGGCGCTGAGACAGGCGCTCACCTGCTGCAGGGTGGCGGACTTGAAAAACTTCGCTGTTTTCCAGACCTTGCAGCTCTCCGCCGCTGCCGACGACGACGGCAAGCCGGCCACAAGCAGCAGGCACACCAGCCCGCTGGCCGTGATCATCCTGAAAAGACCTCCGGCGGGGGTCTTCAAGGTCGTTCCTCCTTGGCGGAGGAGGGCCGCTCCGCCTGCGAGCCGTCCCGTGAAGAATCCGGCGCTCTCTCGTCCAACACAATCAGCACGGTCCCGCGGTCGGCCTGCGCTCCGAGCTTGTAGAACCAATAGGGCACTGCTATCAATGTGGCCTCTTCTGAGCCACCAAAGAGGTCATGACGGCTATCGTAACCCTTATTCCACAAGCTGAAGTTGCTCTGCCGGTGGTATAGAGGGCTTCGAGGGTAAGAGGATCAGGACGCTCGCCAGCACTCTTTATCTCGTCCATGCTCCCTCCATTCTCGCTCTCAGCGGCTCTGTAAGGCGAATCTGGCCTCTGAGAGACCGGAGGGGTCAACGACAGAGGGCGTCAGTCTCGATGCTACTCCTCAGAAGTGAGGGGCCGAGATGCGAATGAAGGCATGGGTTTTCGTTTCAGTATTGCTCTGCGCAATCGCGTTTGCAGCGCCACTGCGCCCCCGCCTTTTCGCGGCGTGAGAGAGCCTGCCTACCGGCTCCAGCCCACATCGTCCTCCTGCCCGCGTCCCAGCATTTTCCCGCGCCCGCGCCGCGATCCGTTCGACGAGCTCCGCGATCTGCTTGCAGACCTGCTCGAGCTCGTGCTCCAGCCAACCGCCGCGCTCGCGGTCGCGCTCGATCTCCGCTTCCAGATTGCTCGGACCCGCCGCGACCCGCTCCAGGTCCTCGCCGCGCTCGGCCCGGGCGAGGTTGGCCGGTCCGATGTGCTGCCCCGGCTCGCGGCCCTCAAGCCGCTCCGCCTCGCGGTAGTCCCCGGCCTCTACCGCTTCCCGATACTGCCGCTCCAGGCTCCCCTCGTGGATTTGATCACCGCTCCCGGACCGCAATAGCCCTTCGTTGGCGCGCTCGGCCCAGGCCGCGCGGGTGTCCTCCAGCCACTCGCGGCTCTTGGTCGCGATGCTTTTCCGTGCCCCGCCCTTCTCCGGCTCCGGCGCGTTGTAGCGCTTGAACCAGGTCGCGGCGGATCGCTCGATCCCGTCGTTGGACCGCTCCGAGATCATCAAGTGGCAGTGCGGGTTGTCGGGCTTGCCGGGATCCCGCGACTCGCCGCGATGGATCGCCAGCGTGTAGGGCAGCCGTTCTTCGCCGGTGAGGTCCTGGGCGAACCGACGAGCAAGTTTCACCTGCTCATGCCGGCGAAGCTCAACGGGCAGCGCAAACTCGACCTCGCGGAACAGCCGCCCGTTCGCCCGCTCGTGCTCGTCGGCCGCCTTCCAGTACTGCCGGGGGTTGTCCTTGGCCCACGCCGGCATGTTGCCGTCCTCGACGTGCTCGACCTCGGCGTGGTCGCGGGCGTACTTTCCCTCGCGGGTAATGTAGTCGGCCTTGGCCTCTGCCGATTGCCCGCTATGGCGCGATCCTGTCTTGACGTGCAAGTGGTAGATCGCCATCGTATTTTCTTGGAAGCACGATTGTTTCTCGCAGAGAAATGCGTATAGTACCCTCTCTTTGTTCGGGACTCTCAGCCTATGCTACCATCTCCAGCTAAACAGCTACAGCCCCACTTCCCCCTCGCGCTTCATTGTGTCGAATCGGTCCTCGCCGTCAAGGGTCCGCTTCGCCGCTTCGCGCCCCTGACTGCTCCGGTCCGATCCGAAAAACGCGCTGCTTATGAGGGGAAAGGGGGGAGCGGATCAACCAGTGATTTTGTATCTCATTTGATAGC
>JAKZVK010000475.1:0-2955 GCA_047516085.1 Bryobacterales bacterium | reverse complement strand
GTCGAATCACGTGCTTCCGGGCGGCACGGCCCCCGAGGCGGTTCGTCAGGCGCTCGCGGCCGCTGAAGAACGTCTTGCCCAGATGCGAAGCCGCTCATGAACAAAGCCTACCGTCAAGCCCAAATCGCGAAGATCATCCAGACGCGATCAATCTTCACGCAAGAAGAGCTTGCCGCCGTGCTCGCGGCTCAAGGGGTAAAGGCAACCCAGGTCACGCTTTCGCGCGACCTTCGCGAACTCGGCGTTCTTAAGACCCCCGAGGGCTATCGCGGAGCCGCGGCGGCTCTGCCGGCGGAAGCGAGCAAGGACAATCTGGAACGTGTGCTGCGTGAATTTCTGCGGGATGTCGAAGTGGCTCAAAACCTCGTCGTCCTCAAGACGCAATCCGCCGGCGCCGCCGCCGTGGCCGAAGCTCTCGATGCCGAGGGTAACCTGGGAATCACAGGCACGGTGGCCGGCGACAACACGATCTTCGCCGCCATGTCAACCTCCGCCGCCGCGAAACGGCTCAAGCGCACGCTGCTCAGGATCTGGGCCAGGGATAGGTTCACCGCCAAACCGAGATGGGATGAGGAGGCTGCCCTCAAGCCGCTGGAGCGTTTAAGCTAGCGGCAATGCGCTTCCCGTTGAAGGGAATCGCAATCTTCGCACCAAGAAGGAGAAGACAGCCATGAAGGATACTACCATTCGCCAGGAAATCCAGCAAGCAGTGATCGCGGACAATCGTTCTATTGCAGCTGTCGCCGGACTCGACCTGGGAGACAAAAACAGCTGGCTGGTGCGGCTGGAACTCGGCGGGACCGAGTCGCTCAACTGCTCGATGCGCACCAGCGCCTCGGCGCTGACCAAGTATTTCTCCAAGCAGAAACGCTTGCGCGTCGTGATTGAGGCCGGCAGCCATTCCAACTGGATCGCGCAGTTGCTCGAACGGCTCGGTCACCAAGTCATCGTCGCCCATCCGCGGCAGCTGAAACTCATTAGCGAGTCGCTCTCGAAGAACGATCGCCGCGACGCTCGCCTGCTCGCCGAGCTCGGGCTGACGAGTCCGAAACTGCTCGCGCCGACCCAGCCGCGCTCGCAACAAACGCTCACCGACCGCTGCACGCTGGTCTCGCGCCAAGTGCTGGTGGGGGCGCGCACGAAGTTGATCAACTCAGTGCGCGGGCAGATGAAAATCTTCGGCCTGCGCGTGTCGAAAGGCGAAGCGTCGACCTTCGCCGCGCGTGCCCGCGCCGAGTTGCCCAAGGATTTGACGACCGCGCTGGGAGCGCTGCTAACGATCATTGGGCAGTTGAGCGGGCAGATCCAACGCATGGATAAACGGGTGAAGAGGCTGGCCGAAACGCGCTATCCGGAGACTGCATTGATGCGCCAGATCCAAGGGGTTGGCCCGACGACATCGTTGGCGTTCGCGTTGGCGCTCGATAACAATCCGGCGCGTTTGCGCAAGAGCCGGGACGCGGGAGCGTTCGTGGGGCTGCGCCCGAAGCAGCGCGAGTCGGGTTCGCGCTCGCCGGAGTTGGGCATCTCTCGGATCGGCGACCGCACCTTGCGATGTCTGTTGGTGCAATGCGCACATTACGTTTTGGGGCGGCACGGCCAGGACTCGGCGTTGCGGCGATGGGGCTTGAAGTTAGCCGACCGCGGCGGCAAGAACGCCAAGAAACGGGCGATCGTGGCGGTGGCGCGCAAGCTGGCGGTGCTGATGCACGTGTTGTGGAGCGGCGGCGACGTCTACGATCCGTTTTACGGCGTGGAGCGGCCGGTGGAGCAAACGGCGGCGTAGGGAACGCGCTCGCGGCGTTGCCGCTTGCGTTGGAATTTTCTTATCAGGAGAAAACGAACCCGGTTGGATAGAGACGGTGAAAGGAAACAGGAAGGAAAGGCGAGAGGACGAACGACCGCGTCGCGACGACTGCGAGTGCGCGGCAGGCTCCAACGACAGCATGGCTGTTGAGGGAAGCCGTAACCGAGAATGCAGCGTCGTCAGACCAGACCCCTACCTGCACCGCGTCCAGATGAGACGCCAAGAGAGTGCGAATGCAAGCCCGGTCAAAGTTCTCAACCCCAACCCTCCTCTTTCTCCAGCCGCCTCTTGACAATCCGTAGCCTCCTCATGCAAGCCGCGCACGTAAGTAAGCGGTCCAGCCACAAAACCAAAACCAAAACCAAAACCACAACCACTAACCGTCTCGAAACCCGAAACGCTAAAAACCAGAAACCACCCACTGCCCCAATGAAGCTGTCTCACCCAAGAGGTTCACGCCAATCAAAAACCCGAGACCGTCACAAGCACTGGCGAAGCGCTCTCCAATTTGCGATAACTGAAGCCATGCGCGGCCCATTGACCCGGCATTTTCCCGCGCCGTCCAGCCCCCCCGTTATCACCCGCTCAGGCAACCAGACTCCATGACGCTCCCTATCAAGCCCATCAACCGAAGAACCTTCCTCTCCTCAAGCGCCGCCGCTGCTCTGGCCGCGATCTTGCCCGGCCCGCGACCGCTCCATGGGGCTTCGGGACGCAAGAAGATCGCCGCGCTCTCGACGATCTACCACGTCCGCTCTCACAGCGACAACTTCATCACGCGTTTTCTCGAAGGCTACTGGATCGGCGATAAGTATCACGAGCCGCCGGCCGATGTCGTGTCGCTATTCGTCGAGCAGGAGCATCCAGCCGACATCAGTACGCGGCTGGCGAAGACCTGGGGCGTACCGAAGTTTCCGACGATTCGCGAAGCGCTCACCTTGGGCGGCGGGGAACTTGCGGTGGATGGCGTGCTGCTGATCGGCGAGCACGGCAATTATCCGACCAACGTCAAGAATCAGAAACTCTATCCGCGGCACCGCTTCATGAGCGAGGTGGTCGGCGTCTACAGGCAGTCGGGGCGCTCGGCGGCGCTTTTCAACGACAAGCATCTCTCCTATGACTGGGCCAAGTCGAAGCAGATGTACGAC
>JAKZVK010000474.1:0-3569 GCA_047516085.1 Bryobacterales bacterium | reverse complement strand
CCAAGACGCCGCTGGTCTCTTGCACGGGGGGGCGAGCCGACTTCCGGGCTGCCCGTCCACCGAGGTGCCGTTTCATGGGAATCCTGCCTATTATACCAGTAATTTTGGAGAGATAACAAGGATCTGGAAGTCCTGGATGGGGAAAACCAACGACGGGCGTCAAAAAGATCTTATCGAAGATGTCGATCCGCTGAGAACTCGGCGGTGATTTCGGATCGCAAGAGCACTGCCACCAGTCGCTGCATCACCTGGTCGCCGACTCGCCTTGGGACGTTTCCATCCTTGCTGGCCGCCGTTCGACCGTACTCGCCCAATCGTCATACCAAGCGGAGTAGCCCTCGGGAGCATGTCGCCCCTTCGGCGGTCGAACCCTCGGCCTGAACCGGAAACAGATCTTGCAACGACGGGAACCAAGCAAGCCCAGGAAGACGAAGGCAAAACTCGCCAAAACGTAGCACCCTCCCATCTCCACGGTAAGACCCCACTACCACCCTCCACCAACCCTTTCCAACCGGGCAAGCTATTCTAAGACTCTGGCGTTCGTGACCTACGCCCGCCGCTCGTCTCCATGCATATCCGTAAGCTCCGGCTCCTGACACCCGGACCGACCCCGCTCTACCCGCCCGCGGTGCGCGCGATGGCCGGTGCCGACATCCACCACCGCACCGAAGAGTTCCGGCAGCTCTATAAGCAGGTCCTCGGCGACTTGCAATACTTCATGGGCACGTCGAACGACGTCATGGTGTTCACCGCCTCCGGCACGGGTGCGATGGAGAGCGCCGTCTCAAACCTCTTCTCGCCTGGCGACAAGGTGTTGGTGGCCACCGCGGGCAAGTTCGGCGAACGCTGGGTCGAGCTGACGCGAGCTTTCGGTTTGGAGGCGACGGTTCTCGAAGCCCCCTACGGCGGCGCGGTCGAGCCCGGGCGGATCGCGGAAGCCCTGCGGGCCGAGCCGGCGACCCAGGGCGTGTTCCTCCAGGCGACGGAGAGCTCCACCGGGGCTTCGCACGATGTCGAGGCTATCGCCCAGGCGGTGGGTGGCACTGATGCCGTCCTGGTGGTTGACGCCATCACGGGTTTGGGCACAAGTCATCTCGACATCGACGGCTGGGGTTTGGACGTGGTGATCGGCGGTTCGCAAAAGGCCGCGATGATCCCGCCGGGGCTGGCTTTTCTTTCAGTCAGTCCCAAGGCCTGGAAGCGCGCCGAGCCCCGCAAGGCGTCATACTTCTACTTCGACCTGCTTAAGCACAGGACGACGGGCGACAAGGGCGAGTCACCGTGGACGCCCGCGACTTCGTTGTTACTGGGTCTGGCCGAAACGTTGCGCTACATTCGCGAGGTCGGCTGCGAAAACTTGATCGAGAACGCGCAACTGCTCGTCCGCGCCTGCCGCGAGGCCGCGACCGGGCTGGGCCTCGAACTCTTCGCCAGGGCGACGCCCGCCGGCGCCGTAACGTCGATTCGCGCGCCCGAGGGGATCGACTCGAGCGAGATCGTTAAGCAGTTCAAGAGCCGCTTCGGGGCCATCATCGCCAACGGGCAGGGGTCGATGAAAGGGAAGATCTTCCGCGTAGCGCATCTGGGCTACTTCGATTTCCACGACCTGTTTGCGGTCATCGCCGAGCTGGAACTGATTCTGCAAGGGCTGGGTCACCCGGTGGAGTTGGGCGCGGGAGTCAAGCGCGCCCAGCAGGTCTACGCTCAGGCGGCAGGCATGGAAGTGCCCCAGCCGGCGACGGCCGAGAAGCAGCCGGTCTAGCAGTCCGTAGTCGAAATGGGCACGGACGAAAAATGGGGACTGTCATCCGATTTTCGCTTCGCCAACTGCATGGCCTCCAACAAGTGTGGACGGCGAAAACCGGTGACTGTACCCCTTTTTCGGGACCCACAAACGAACGTTGCTGCCGCAGGGTCGCAAGAATCGGTGACCGTAGTCTTTTTTCGCGCCCACCACGAAGGACAAATACTCATTGAAAATCGTTGTTGCTGATAACGTTTCTCCGGTCGCCCTCGATCTGCTGCGGTCCGAGCCGGGCTGGACGGTCGTCGCCTCGAACCCGGCGGAGTTCATCGAACATCTCGCCGACGCTGATGGGTTACTCGTACGCAGCGGCGCGCAAGTGACGGGCGCTGTTCTCGACGAGGCGCCCAATCTGCGGGTCGTTGGCCGCGCCGGCGTCGGCATCGATAACGTCGACACCGAGGCCGCCACCGCGCACGGCGTGCTCGTGACGAACACGCCCGGCGGCAACGCCATCTCCGTCGCCGAGCATACGCTGGCGCTGATGCTCGCCCTGGCGCGGTCGGTTCCCCAGGCCAGCGTGTCGACCAAGGCGGGCAAGTGGGAGAAGAAGAAGTTCCTCGGCACCGAGGTCAGCGGGAAGACGCTGGGCATCATCGGTCTCGGGAACATCGGCCTGCAAGTGGCGCGGCGGGCTCGCCCCTTTCGCATGCGGCTCGTCGCCCACGACCCGTTTGTCTCGCGCGACCTGGCGCAGGACCGCGGCGTCGAGATGGTCGAGCTGGATGAACTGCTCGCCGTCAGCGATTACCTCACCTTGCACCTGTCGCTAACCGCCGAAACGCGACACGTGTTGAACCGCGGCGCCTTCGCCAAGATGAAATACGGCGTCCGCATCATCAACTGTGCCCGCGGTGAGCTGATCGACCCCGCAGCGCTGACCGAAGCGCTCGAAAGCGGCAAAGTGGCGGGCGCGGCCCTCGACGTGTTCGAGACCGAGCCCCCCGAGGCGGGATCGGCTCTACTGGCCGACGAGCGTGTGATCGCTACCCCGCACATTGGCGGTTCGACCGAGGAGGCGCAGGAATCGGTCGGCATCCAGATCGCCGAGCAGATGCGCGACTTCCTCAAGAGCGGCGTCGTCACCAACGCCGTCAACATGCCCTCGATCAGCGCCGAGCAGTACCAGCTTCTGCGTCCGGATCTTGACTTGGCCGAGCGGCTAGGCTCGTTCGTCGCGCAGATCGCCACCGGGCGGCCCCAGCGCGTCACGATCACCTACTCCGGCAAACTCGGGGCGGCAAACTCGGGCCTGGTGCGTAACGCGGCGCTCGTCGGCGTGCTGAAGCGCGTCCTCTCGCAGCCGCCCAATCTGATCAACGCCGCGCAGGTGGCCGCCAGCCGCGGCCTGAGCATCAGCGAGAACCGCCGCGGGCGCAACCACGCGAGCGATTCTCTGGCGCTGTCGCTCGAAACCGAGGACGGCCGCCGCACGGTCGAGGGCATGACGTTCGCCGACGGGTCCCCCCGCCTGATCAGCGTCGACGGCATCTACGTCGAGGCCTCGCTGACGGGCCACATGGTCTTCACCAAGAACGTCGACGTACCCGGCGTGATCGGCCGTGTCGGCACCATCCTCGGCGACAACCAAATCAACATCGCCGATTTCTCCCTCGGCCGCCGCGACAAACCTCCGAACGGCGAAGGCCCGGCCGAGGCGGTAGCGGTGATCCGCATCGACGGCCCCATGCCGAAGAAGGTCCTCGACGAGCTAGATACTCTCGAGCCCGTCCGCTTCACCCGGCCGATCGAACTGCCGAAATAG
>JAKZVK010000473.1:0-3073 GCA_047516085.1 Bryobacterales bacterium | reverse complement strand
ACACCGGCAGGCTGCCTTCTTTTTGTTGATGCGCCTCGATCAAGAGGCGGCGCAAATCATCCGAATAGGCTCTGGCCATAGACCCTCGCCCCGGAAGATTCGCTAAAGCCGTCTATATTATACTTGAAATTGCTCTAGACTAGTTGGGGCGAAGGGGAAAGAGGTGCAACCACCCGACAACCGGCGGGTTTCACCTACTGGATCGTGAGCATGCGCTGGATGGCCGCTTGGGCCTTGTGTTGGATCTCCGGCTCAACTTCGACTTCGACGCGGTCATCCTCGAGAGACTGAAGCAGTTTCTCGAGCGTATTCATCTTCATGTACTCGCAGACCGCCTGATCCGACACCGGATAGAAGGTCTTCTCCGGCAGCATCTTCCGCAACCGGTAGAGCATGCCCATCTCGGTACCCACCACAAACTCCGGTGCCGAGGACTTCTCGGCGTGGCGAATCATCTGCTCGGTGGAGAGGAAATACGAACGCTGGTAGGGCGAAGCGCCATTGATCGTCTTCGACAAGCACGCGCTCGAACAGCCGCATTCGGGGTGAATCAGCAGCTCCGCGTCCGGGTAACGGTCGAGCGCCTTCTCGAGCGCCTTCTCGCCCATCTTGGCGTGGACGTGGCAAGCGCCGTCATAGAGATCCACGTTCTTGGGGTCCACATTCGACTGCGCCAAAGCGACCGAACCGAGATACTTGTCCGGCAGGAACAGGATCCGCCGGCCGGGATTCGACCGCGCCGCATGCTCCAGAACCTGCGACGCATTGCGCGACGTGCAGATGTAGTCGCTGATGGCCTTCGTCTTAGCGTCGGTATTGATATAGGAGATCACGACCGCCTGCGGGTTCCGCGATAGCCAGGCCGAGATGCGCTCGTGATCAATCGAGGCCACCAGCGAGCAACCCGCCTCATCCGGCATGTAGACCTTCGATGCCTCGCCGAGTATCGTCTTCGCCGTCTCGCCCATGAACCACACGCCGCAAAAGTCCACTCGCGGCGAGCGCTTCTCGGCGACGAACTGCGCCAGCCCGAGCGAGTCACCTACGCTCTCGGCTACTTCCTGCAGTTCGGGGTACTGATAGTTGTGGGCCACGATCAGCGATTGCTTCTGCTCGGCTAACTCGCGGACGCGTCTGCCGATTCCCACCAGGTCCTTCACGTAATCGCGAGTGTATCGGCCCGGATAGAGGTCGCCCGCAAAGCGGTTGAAGTCCTCGTACCAAGTATCGAGGTCAATGCCGTCTTGCGTGGCTACTTGGATCACGGTGTTTAGACCAAGAACGACTTCCCACAGCCGCAGCTCTTGGCGGCATTAGGGTTTTGAAAGACGAAGGCCTGCTCCATCAGCGTGTTCTTGAAGTCGAGCGTGAGGCCGTCGAGGTATTCGTAGCTCTTGGGGTCGACCATCAACTGGATGCCGTCCACCTCGAACACGTTGTCGTTCGGGCGCGGCGTCGACTCAAACTTGAACTTGTAGCTCAAGCCGGAGCACCCGCCCCCGACAACGCCCAAGCGCAGCCCACCGTCGACGTTGTTCGCTTTCAACATCTCGCGGATTCGACCGACCGCGGACGGCGTGACGTCAATCATGGGAAACCTGGAACCAAGCCAACCTTCGGATAGCTGACCTCACTATATCAAAACGCTGCGCGCTCACCTGCCGGTAGTGTCTCAGTTTCAACTTCAACCGCTCCATGTGCTTCCTGCGGCGCCGAAGCAGTCGCCTTCAAAGGGCGTTTCGAACGTCCTTCCTCGGCCGGCTTCAGCCACGTCCCACGTCCTACGAATCACGAATCACGAATGACGAATGAACTCATTCCACCAGCACTGCAGCACCAGCAAAGCCCACGGAACATTCATCTCCCGCCGGGAGCTTTTCGACTCCACTCGCAGATAGCGCTCCAATGGTTGCCTTTGAAACAACTCTCCCGGAGAATCAAGCAGTATCTCCTTCGTGAACTTTCGCATCGCCGGGTGTTGGTTCAAGGCCCTCGGGAATTGCAAGCCGAACTTCCGGCGTTGCGCGACTTCGGGTGGCAGCAAATGAGTCAGTAGCTTGAGGATGTACTTCTCCTGCCGCCCCCTCAGCTTTAGATTCGACGGCAGGCGCAGGGCGAAATCAACCAAGGGCCGGTCGAGGAACGGGATCCTCGATTCGAGCCCGTGTGCCATGTTGATCTTGTCGCGGTCGAGCATGATTCCGTCCGCCAGTCGATGGGTGAACTCCAGCGCGAGCCGGCGCTGCAACCCGCCGCGGCACGAAGCCAGGGTTTCGGGCGCGACCTGCAGGGAAGCCAGGTCGGGCTCGGCGTCGTGCAGTTCGCCCTGGAGCACTTCGTCGCGGATCGAAGGCGACAGCGGCTGGAACCACTCGATATCCGCCGAGGGCAGGTCCTTCGCGCCCAGTACGCGAAACAACATTTGCCAACGCAGCGCCGGTACTCGCGTCGACAGCATCCGCGCCAAGGGCCGAGGCGTCAGGGAGCGCAGCGGATAAGCCAACCTAGCATACGGATGGCACAGCCATTCGTAGCCCGCGAAAAGTTCGTCGGCACCCTCGCCGCTGATCGCCGTCTTGACTTCGCGTGCCGTCATCTCGGCCAATTGGTATTGCAGCAGCGCGGGGCTGCGAATGTAGGGCTCTTCGAGGGCCCTCATGACCTTGGGCATTTGATCCGGAGCGGCGGCCGCGTCGAACTCGACCTCGTGATGCTCGGTCCCCAAACGCTCGGCCATCTGCCGGGAGAAGCGGGCTTCGTCGACATCCGGGTCGTTGGGGAACGTGATCGAGAACGTTTTCAGCCTCACCCCTGCCTGCCGGGCGGCCAACGTCGCCGTCAGCGACGAGTCCCAGCCGCCGCTGATAAACGCACCGACGGGCACATCGGCCGCCAGATGCGAGCGCACCGCCGACTCGAGCAGATGCTCCAGCTCCTCGGCGTAATCCTGCTCGCTTCGCCGCGCCAGGTCGTGGCGAAACCGAAGCCGCCAAAACTTCCCCCGGCGGATTTGGCCGGGCTCGACCGTCATCCAGCCGCCCGCCGGCAGCTTTTCGATCCCGGCAAAACCGCT
>JAKZVK010000472.1:0-2916 GCA_047516085.1 Bryobacterales bacterium | reverse complement strand
GCCACCGCGCCTCTCCTCGACTCTACGTGCGCCCCGAAGGCGCGGATCACCAGTGGAGGAAGGTACCATCCAGAGAGTTGTCGGTTGATCTGGTAGCTGACGAGCGGGGCGGTTGGGTAACCGGCCGTCTCGAAGCCTCGTGACAAAGGCCGCCTTGGGCGGTCGAGCGACCCAGCGGGCCGTAACGCGAGTGAAGCCTGAGCAGGCCTCGAAAGTGATGATGTGGATGCCGACCCGCCTGTCTGTCGGGGAAGGCCGCGTGGAATGGGGAAGCAACCGACATATGCACCCGCTCCGATCCACCGGGGTAATGGGCACGGCACGTTGGGAAGGTGGTCCGGGTAATCGGGGGAGGCCCGTTTCGGCCGGAGGTCGCTGCTCCAACGTCGTGGCAAGCACGGCGGGCCGGGCGGGAGTCGGACAGGGTCATAGTACCGTTGAGGCCGGGTAATGCCGGCGGAGGAAAGGACCCTGACTTCTGGCGCGCTTTTGACGAAGACGAGGATCGGTGATTGGCGATGAGCCTGGTAACACCAGAAAGCATCCGGAGGCTTCAGACAAAGCTCTATCTCAAGGCGAAGGTTGATCCGTGCCACGGTGTTGTAGCGAGACACCAACCTGAGGTGGTCGTCGGCCGTGTGCCATGCGGTGAAGCCAGTCGGAGAGCCGGATGCGGGAAATCCGCAAGTCCGGTTCGATGAGCGGGGAGGGGAAACGGAGTGATGCCCGACGGCACAAGCCACCGCGCCCCTCCTCGACTCTACTCCTCTGCCCGGTGAAGAACTATTGCACGATTTTGTCGCGCGGACGCGCGTCACTCCGGCAGGCCGGCCATGCGTAAACCTTCGAGGGCCCGCTCTAGATCCTCGGGCCGGCGCGCCGGAAGAGCCGCGGCGTATCCTTTGACCGTGGCCCTCGGCGCGACACTCAGCAGCTGCCCGATTGCCGCGCGCGCCTCCTCCAGGCGGCCGAGATAGGCCTCTCCGAGCGCGAGATGAGCCCATCCGCCGGGGAAATCTGGCGCCGCCTCGGTGGCCTTCCTCGCCCATGCCACTTGCTCGTCGTATTTCTCGGCCACGAAGGCGGCAAGGACGCGGGGGAACAACAACCAGACGTTCGCCGGATCGCGCGGGCTCAGCCGCGCCGCCCTGTCGGCGTGCAGCATCGCCTCGTCGTACTCGCCGTTCCAGCCATATCTCTGGGCCAGCAACGCCTCGGCGAAGGGCAGGTTGGGGTTGAGGTCGATCGCGCGCTGAACGGCGCGGAACGCGACCTCGTGCCGGCCACGGAGGGAGCTGGCGAAGCTCAGCGCGACATGCGCCCAGGCGTCATGCTCGTCCGCGGCGATAGCCTGCTCCGCTGCCTCGATCGCCCGGGCGCGCGACACCGGAATATCGTCGGACCAGCCCCACATGACGTCGTGGGCGCAGGCGATTGTCAGGCCGCAGAGCGCGATGCTGCTCTTCGGATCGAGCGCGATCGCCGCCTCGAACAGGCGTTTGGCCTCGGCGTTGTCTTCTCTACTCTTACGCCAGAAATGCCAATTGCCGCGGATCGCGTAGTCCCAGGCATCCAAGCTCTCCGGCGCCTTGTGCTCGGCACGCTGCGCCTCGACCGAGGCGAAGGCGGGCGCGACGGCGGCGGTGATGGACTCGGTGATCTCGTCCTGGACGGCGAAGATGTCCTCGAGCTCGCGGTCGAAGCGGTCGGCCCAGATATGGCGCCCGGTGGCGGTGTCGATCAACTGGGCGGTGACCCGTACTCGACTGCCGGCCTTGCGGACGCTGCCCTCGAGCACGTACTGCACGCCGAGATCACGCGCGACTTCGCGGATGTCGGGCGAGGTGCCCTTGTAGGAAAAGCTCGAGTTGCGCGCGATGACGAAAAACCAGTGAAACCGACTGAGTGCCGTGATGATGTCCTCGGCGATGCCGTCGGCGAAATACTCCTGCTCCGCGTCGCCCGACATGTTCTCGAAAGGCAGCACCGCGATCGACGGCTTGTCGGGAAGCGGCGGCGGTGATCCCTTTGAACCGACTGCGGCATCACCTTGCAATCGGACTCGATAGGCGGGCACCGGCTCGGCGATGTTCTTGACCTCCTGCGGACCGAGATCATCAAAACCAATATCGAGCTTGGTCCGAATTTCGGATTGGACCTTGTCCGAGATCACGACTCCGCCCGGATCGGCCAATGCCTCCAGGCGCGCCGCGACGTTGACACCATCGCCGTGGATGTCATCGCCTTCGATGATCACGTCGCCCAGATTGACGCCGATGCGAAAGACGATTCGCCGGTCGTCGGGCTCTTTCCCATTGCGCTCCGCCATGCCGCTCTGGATATCGACGGCGCATTGGACGGCATCGACGACGCTCGCGAATTCAACCAGTAGAGCGTCACCCGTAGTCTTAACGATGCGACCACGACGGTTCGCGATGGCGGGTTCGATCAGTTCAGTGAGATGAGCGTTGAACCGCGCGCGCGTTCCCGCCTCGTCCTCGCCCATTAGCCGGCTGTAACCAACCACATCGGCCGCTAGGATTGCCGCCAGTCGTCTTTGAACGCGTTCCTCGGCCACGCTTTCCCCCGCAGCTTGACCGCGAAAGTCTACGTGGTGTCGGTTGAGAAGTCTATCGAACCTGTGAGTCGGCTTCGGGTCAATAACCGAAGTCAACGCTGCTGCCACGAGCATCCGCTCCTGTTAAGGGTTGTCGGATGCCTGTCGCACAAGAACGGTGCGGCAAGCTCGGGCGGCAGGCGTCCGACAAGCCTCAGGGGAGGAAACCGCGGGCCGATTACGCGGGGTGGCGCCACGTTCTATGGGGAAAGTGGGATTGATCCGCTCGGTTGGATCGGACGATTGGGTTCGACGCCGTTGCGGCGATCGGCTCGGGATGGCTTTCGAGCAAAGATGAC
>JAKZVK010000471.1:0-2712 GCA_047516085.1 Bryobacterales bacterium | reverse complement strand
TCTCGCTCGACGACGTGGCCTACCGCAAGTCCGCGTAAAACGGCGGCGCAAGCCCCCGGCTTGGCCCGCTCAGTGGTCCCGACCCACAACAGTCCCGCCCCGGTGTGGCACCGGTCCCCAGACCTGCCGGGTCGGACTCTTTCCGACACATGGGTTTCGGTGCCGCCGCCTCGTCAACCAGCAGCCCAAGCACCGACAAAAGTGTCGATGCGGCAGACGTAAGCGTCCGCACTACCCGGGAATCCGTCGCTACACTCTGAGCACCGATTATACGCTCAGGCCAGGGCAAGAGAGAGCCCATCCCAGCTCCTCGCTATACTTTTGGCTGGCCGAGGGTGAGGAGCGCGGGGGGGTATGCTTCTAGCCTTCCCGTGAACGGATTCCCGGGTTCTCAAGTGTGCCGAAGAGAGCGATGTTGCTATCCTGACTCGGCCGGGACGAGCCCATGATGAATAACACGTTTCCAAGATGTCGCCCGCATCGCTGTGTCGCGGCCTTGCTGATGGCGGGTGTGATCGCCATCCCCGCCACGCTCTACCCCGCCACGCGCCCGGTCATCATGGGCACCCGAGGAGTGGTCGTCTCCGGACATCACCAGGCCAGCGATGCCGGGCTCACCATGCTCAAGCAAGGCGGCAACGCCGTGGACGCCGGCGTCGCCACCGTCCTGGCCCAAGCGGTCGTCGAGTTCAACCGCTTCGGCATCGGTGGCGAGGTGCCGATCCTGATCTACGTCGCCGAGGAAAAGAAGGTCATCTCGATCAGCGGACAGGGTCCTGCCCCTGCCGCCGCCACCATCGAATGGTTCCGCAGCCGCGGCATCGAGTTGATCCCCGGCGATGGGCTGCTGCCAGCAACCGTGCCCGCGGTGATCGACTCGTTGCTGCTGGCGCTCGACCGCTACGGCACGATGTCCGTGGCCCAAGTGGCTGCGCCCGCTATCCACCTCGCCGGGAACGGGTTCGCCATGTACGGCGAGTTCAAGGGCCACATCGAAGAACAGGAACAGCGGTTTCGCAACCAATGGACCACTTCGGCCGAGGTCTTCCTGCCCGGCGGCGAAGTCCCCGAGATCGGCGACCTGTTCGTTCAGAAGGACTTGGCCCGCACGCTACAGCGTCTGGTCGACGCCGAGGCGGATCACAAAGGCGCCGGGCGTTCGGCCGGCATCCAAGCCGCCCGCGACCTTTTCTACCGCGGCGAGCTGGCGCGCGAGATCGTCCGCTTCCAACGCGAGTTCAAAAGCCGCGACGCCAACGGTTTCACCTCGAACGGGCTGCTCGTCGAAGACGACTTGGCGGGCTACCGTGCGCGCGTCGTGCCACCCGCAAAGACCTCCTACCGCGGTGTAGATGTCTACAAGATCGGCTTCTGGTCCCAAGGCCCCGTGCTGCTGCAGGCACTCAACATCCTCGAGGACTACGATCTCTCCTCGCTCGGCCACAACTCGGCCGCCTACATTCACCTGTTGGCCGAGGCTATGAAGCTGGCTTTCGCGGACCGCGAATGGTATTACGCCGACCCGGATTTCGTCGGTGTCCCCAAAGAGGGTTTGCTCTCGAAAGCCTACGCCGCCGAACGGCGCAAGCTGATCGACCCGAAGGCACCGTCCCTCGTGCTGCGCCCGGGCAATCCGTATCCGTTCCAGCCCGAGCAAACCTCGCACGCGCCGATCCCTGAATCGATCGCCTTCCGCCCCGGCGAAAAGGGGACCACCGGTACGCGCGCCGCCGACCGCGAAGGTAACGTGTTCTCGGCGACCCCCAGCGGCGGCTGGTTCCGACACTCGCCGATCGTCGAAGGGTTGGGATTCGTGCTCAACAACCGCGCCCAGATCTTCTGGCTCGATGAGACGAGGGCCAACAAGCTTGAGCCCGGCAAACGTCCGCGCACGACGCTCACCCCGAGTCTGGCTGTGAAGGACGGACGTCCCTACCTGGCCTGGGGCACGCCCGGCGGCGACGCGCAAGACCAAGTCAACCTGCAGTTCCTGCTCAACGTGGTCGATTTCGGCATGGACATCCAAACGGCCATCGATGCGCCACTGTTTCAGATCTTCGATTTCCCCAGCTCGTTCTACCCGCGCAGCCATCTACCCGGCGCCATGCGGGTCGAGACTCGCGTCGCACCCGAAGTGCTCGAGGAACTCGAACAGATGGGCCACTCGGTGCGTCCCGCGGGCGACTGGGCCATCGGCGACGCCACTGCCGTGAGGGTCGACCCCGACCGGGGCATGTTGTTTGGCGCCGCCAGCCCGAGACGCGACAAGTCCTACGCGCTCGGGTGGTAGCACGGCTTCTCGCCAAGGCGCAAAGGAACGCAAAGCGCGCAAAGGAAAGATGGAATCTTAGCGTCTTGGCGGTCCTTGGCGTCCTTTGCGAGAAACGGCTATCCTTCGGTCATGCACCGCACCGTCCTTGCCCTCGGCCTACTCCTGTCCACAGCCCTCACCGCCGCCGACCACCCCACCGCCCAGATCTCGAACGGCCCCGTCACGGCCAAGCTCTACCTGCCCGACCCCGACAACGGCTACTACCGCGGCACCCGTTTCGACTGGTCGGGCATCATTTACAGCCTGACCTACGCGGGCCACGAATACTTCGGCGAGTGGCAGAAGTCCGACGACCCCAACCTCCACGACCGCATCACCGGCCCGGTCGAATCCTTCAGCACCAACGCCAAGGCGCTCGGCTACGACGAGGTGCCGCCCGG
>JAKZVK010000470.1:0-13381 GCA_047516085.1 Bryobacterales bacterium | reverse complement strand
CACATAGTGTGGAATCAGGTACAAGAGCAGGTCGGAGATCCGTCCGATGAACTCGCCCGTTTGAGGGAAGGACCGTGCGTACTTGATGACTTTCGGGTGCTTGCCCGTCAGGTTCTTGCATCCGGGAACGTAGTTGGGGTTCGGCAAGAACCGCACATCGAACACCAGGTCGCTGTCGGTGGGGACGCCGAACTTGAAGCCGAAGCTGTTGACCGAAACCAAGAGCACCGGCTCCTGCTCCGAGCCCCGAAAACGCGAAAGGATGAGCCGGCGCAGGTCGTGAATGTTGAGCTGCGATGTATCCAGAGTTAGGTCGGCGAGCCTTTGAATCGAGTCGAGTCGGTTTCGCTCGGTTTCGATGCTCCGCAGAACCGAAGTGCCGGTCCCGAGCGGATGGGGCCGACGCGTCTCGCTGAAGCGGCGCTGCAAAGCGTCGTCGCCTGCTTCGAGAAACAGCAGGAAGATTTTGCTCGCGCGCCGCAGTTCGCGAAAAATTCGTGGAAACCTTTTGAGAGCACCCCCTTCGCGGATGTCGACAACGAGCGCCGCCCGCGAGATCTCGGGCGAGTGGCGGCAGAGGTCCGCGAATGTGGGAATCAGGTCGATCGGAAGATTGTCGACCGCGTAGAAGCCCATGTCCTCAAACACCTTGAGAACCGAGCCCTTGCCCGACCCGCTGAGGCCTGTGATGATGACAAGGTCGTGCTCGTCCGAGAACGACCCGGCTGACTGGTTCGCTGAGGCGGCTTTGCGCCGTCCCGGAACTCGCGGGGTTTCTTGTGCGTTTGCCATGGACGTGGACCAGCGGGGGTCCAGCCCTAACCTAGCCGGCCTCGATCAGCTCCAGGCTGCCGTCCCTGCGCCGTAGGAGCACTCGCAGTTCGCCGCTTTGCGCGTCCCGGTAGGTGACTTGATCGCGGCCCTGTTCGTCGATTTGTATCAGCGCCTCCTCGACGGTCATCGGCTTAGGAACGATCCGGTTGCTGCGAACGATACGCCGCTGAGATCCGGCCGCGGGGCCGGAGTTCGCCTCCGCGTCCCGCGCGAGATCGGCCAGCGCGGCCTCGGTCACTTTGGAAAACTCACCCCGTTGGCGCTCCGGCCGGTTGCCGTCGATCAGCTTGTGCTTGTTTCGAACGAGCTGCTTCTCGAGCTTCTCGATCGCCACCGCCAGAGCCCGAAAGCAGTCCCCGTCCGTACCGCTGACGACGAACGTATGACTCAGCGCCCGCAGCGTGATCTCGGCTTCGAACCGATGCCGCTGGCGATTGAGGATCACATGGGCCTCGGGCGCGTGCTTCCTGCCGATGATCTTCCGGCACTTCTGGAACTTGACCTCGATCTTGCGTTTTTGGGCGTCAGAGATTTCCGCCTTGCGCCCTGTGTAGTGGACCTTCATTGACTCATCCTTCCCGGTATAGGCTGGTTTTTGCGCCGCCGGCGATGCGTCGAGGGGATATTCAGGTCCTCGCGGTATTTTGCCACCGTACGACGCGTCACCGAGATTCCGCTTTCTCGTAGCATCTGGCTGATACGATCGTCGGTGAGAGGACGAGCCGAGTCTTCCTCTTCGATCATCTTCTTCACCCTACGCTTGAGCAGAAGGAGCGGCACCGTTGCACCCGCCGGCCCCTGCACCGCTTCGGAGAAGAAGAATCGTAGCTCATAAACACCATGCGGCGTGTACGCGTATTTGTTAGCCACCGCCCGGCTGACTGTCGACGGATGCACGCTGATCTCCTCGGCCACCTCCTTGATCATCATCGGACGCAGGTGGTCCAGGCCCTGTGACAGGAATGACTGCTGCCGCCGTACGATCGACTCGCACACGCTGCGTATCGTTTGCCGGCGCTGCTCGATATTGCGCAGCAGTTGAATCGCGGAGTTGAAGCGCTCGCGCACGTAGCTCCGCACATCCTTGCTTGACGATCCCTTCTGCAGTAGGCGCCGGTAGCGTCGATTCAAACGCAGTTCGGGCAGATCATCTTCGTTCAGCACGACACGGAAGCCATCCGGCGTCTTCACGAAGTGTACGTCCGGCTCGACCACCCGAGCGTTGGAAGGCGAGTAACGCTGACCGGGGCGTGGGTCAAGGTTCTTGATCAGGGCAACCGCGGTTTCGATGTGGCGCAGCGGACGCCCCATGCCCTCTGCTATTCCCGTCCAGTTGCCATCCTCGAGCTCCCGCTGGTACTCCCGCACGATCTGTCCGGCGACGCCGCCGTCTGCTTCCAGCGCCCGCAACTGAATCAGCAAACACTCCGCGAGGTCGCGCGCCGCCACGCCGATCGGGTCGAAGTGTTGTACCAACGCGAGCGCTTGTTCGACGGGCCTGCGCGGAGCGTCGGCAGACTCCATGAGCTCCTCGATCGTGGCAATCAGATAGCCGTCCTCGTTCAGGTTGCCGATGACCAGTTCCGCAGCCTCGTTGACCTCTTCGGAAGCGTGGGAAAGGCTTAACTGCCACCGCAGGTGGTCGGTCAACGTGACCGGTTTCGCAAGGAAGATTTCGAACGACGGCCGCTCGATCACTTCTCCGATCGGCGCCCGCGAACCAGCCTCGACGTAGTCGTCAAAGAAGGCGGGAAGATCGATTTCGTCCAACGAGCTCCCGGGCTCCTCGGCTGCCCGCTCCGGCTCGGCGGCCGCCGGGGCTTCGGGGCCAGCCGCGGTGTGTGTGACCGCGTCAACTCCCTCGCGATCGCCTTCAGAAGCGGCAGTCGTAAGCTCGTCGGGCTTGCGCGCCCTCTCTCGCGACTCCTCTTCTTCCTGGTTCTCGCCTTCCGGGCCTGAGCCCGGCTCGGTTATCTCAAGAGTCGGATTGCTGAGCAGCTCCTGGTTGATTTCTTCTTTGAGGTCTAACTTATTGAGAGCAAGGAGCTTGACCAACTGCCGCAGGCTTTGCGTGAGTACCGGCTTTTGGGTGAGTTTAAGCCCCAACCTCTGCTGCATCCACATTTGCCGCCGACCTCTTCTTGCAATCAGTATACCAATGGAAGGGAAAAGCTTCGGAAACGTCGCCAGATGCCCCGTGAGGGCCGGGGTTACCGCGACACAGCCTCGGTCTTGGACGCAGAAGGCTCGGTCTTGGACGCAGAAGGCTGGGTGCCGAAGCTGAATGATTCTCCCAGGTACACGCGCCTCACTTCGGGGTCCGACTCCAGTTCTTTCGGCGGCCCGGAGCGGAACACCTCGCCGTTGTGGATGATGTAGGCGCGGTCGGTGACACTGAGAGTCTCGCGCACGTTGTGGTCGGTCATGAGGATGCCGATCCCGGCGTCCCGGAGTTGCGAGATGATGCGCTGCAGCTCAAGCACTTGCTTAGGGTCGATTCCCGAGAGGGGCTCATCCAGAAGCAAGAACTGGGGCGATATCACAAGCGAGCGGGCGATCTCGACCCTGCGCCTCTCCCCGCCGGAGAGTTGGTAGCCCCGGCTGCGGCGAACCGTTTCCAGCCCCAGGTCAGAGATGAGCTGCTCCAAGCGGTCTCGCCGCTCGGCCCTCGGCATCTTGAGGGTCTGCAGCACCGCCATTAGGTTCTCTTCCACGGTCAGCTTTCGAAAAACCGACGGTTCTTGCGGTAGGTAGCTGATGCCCAGCCGCGCTCTCTGGTACATCGGCGTGTTCGTGATGTCCCGCCCATCCAACAATACGCGCCCGGAATCGGGGTTCACCAAACCCACGATCATGTTGAACGAGGTCGTTTTGCCCGCACCGTTAGGGCCCAGTAACCCGACGACCTCACTCTGGTGCACCGACAAGGACACCCGGTTTACCACGCAGCGGCCACGGTAACTCTTGGATAGGCCTTCGGTGAGTAGGACGCTCATGAACTGGATGGTGGGAAGGTCACTGCTTTCGACGCCGCAGAGTGTACCCACGATCGTCGGCTCGGCCCAGAACGAGCAGCCTATCATCGTTAACTTGGTAGGTCAATTCCGCGCCCGTCGTGACGCTGCCGGTTGCATCGGTCACCTGCGCGGGCCGGCCCCTCAGTTTGACTTGCTCCGTGGCGGGGTAGTATTCGCCCTCTTCGCCCCGGCCGCTTCGGCCGCGCCCGCCTCGACCGTTCCCGTTTCCTTCCACCGTCTCGGAGATCGTGACGTTCCCGGTGGCGACGGCCTGATCCAGTTTATTTCCGGAAGACTCCGACCCCTTCTCCTTGTTTTCAGCCTGCAAATACGCTTTGAGACGATCACTTCGGACCCGCAGCCGCCCACGCAACAGCTCAACGCCATCTTGGTAGAGGACGAGGTTCTCGGCCTCGCTGTAGTCCATCGACCGGGCCGAGATTCGCACCGGCGGCGCCGCTTTGCCTGGCTTACGGTCCGCCCCATCGCCTTGAAGCCAGCTTACGACGTTCCCCGTCGCGGACAGCGTCTTCTTCTTTCGGTCGATGCGGATTTGGTCTCCCTCGACCCGGTCGCTCCCCTGCCATAGGCGCGCCTCCCCGTGATACTCGAGCAGGCCCGACTCGTTGTTTGAAACCATCCTGCCGGCTGTCGCGAAGACCGGCTTCGACGGCGAGAAGAACGAGCCGGATGAGCCGCCCTCTGGTGCTGAAGTGTTCCCCCCATGGAACATTGAAGACACGCCGCCCTCCGCGTCATAGGAGCCGTCGGCTTCATTGAGACCGATGCGCCACGCCGAGATTCTTCCCGCGCCGTCCTCCACGACGGCGTCATTCCGCAGGTCGATACGGTTCTTCGCCAAGAGGAACTCGGCGTCCGCGGAGTGACCTTTCCGGGTTCCACGCTCGAACCGGAAATTGCCCCACTGCTTGAGAACTTGGAGGCCGCCGCTTCCGGGATCGAGGTGCGCCTCCAGAGACTCGCTCCATGTGCGAAGAGTCGGCACGTCCTTTGGCGGTATGCTTTCGAGCTCAACCTTGCCGGTGGCGATTAGTCGCTCCATTCGGTTCCCCGGCGCGTAGTCGGCTTGCATGCGGTCGGCAACCAGCTTGCGTTTGGGCTCGTCAGGGTTTCTGGGCAGTAGGTCCATCCGGCCCCGGCTTACCGTTGCCAGGGTTCGGATCTCCTCACCGTTTTCACCCATCTCTAGCTGGATCCACTCGGCTTCGACGCGCCGCAGTCCCTGGGAGCCCTCGCTCCCGCGGGAAAGCACCTCAATGCGCGCCCCTTCGCGCGCGTGCGCATTCTCCAGGAGCGCTTCGTCCGCGCCGGGCGGCGTGACGTAGTGCAGTTCGATCCGTTCCCCTTCGACGATCAAGTCCGACGATTTCGTCTCCGACTTCAGGCGGGCCGCGCCGGTGCCCGTGACGCGTTCCGTCGTCTGCATTGGTGTGAGCGCGACCTCCAGGCGTTTCGACGCGAACCGCACTTGCCGTTCCGGTTGTTCTCGCCGTAGCGTCGCCTCAAGCGCGTTGACATGCCGTACCAGACCGTCATCCAAGTACACCTCGGCCGATGCCGCCTCTAATCTCTCCAAGCCCCGCTCGAGGGACGTTCCGCCGTTGAGGTTGATCCGTTGCGCATCCTCGTGGAACAACAGCTCACCCGCCCGGACCTTGAGCGCCAGTCCGCCGGGCCGCGCCGCGAATCGTTCCAGATAGACGTCGGAGTTCATCCGGAAAAGCCGATGGGTCGAGTCGTAGAACGCCCCCACGGAGTGTCCTCGGCCGCCATCAAACTCGTACTCGGTGTAGCGGTTGCTCGAGCAAGTGCCGGTCTTGCTCTTGAACGTCATGCCGGAACTGCGAACCTTGGTCGGTGAGTCGCCGTCTTCGCCGTCATCGACGGGGACACCCAGCGTGATGAGCACCTCGCCGTCGCTGTATAGCTCCTCGGTTTCTCCGTTGAACAGCGCCTGTTTGGTTTCGATGCGATCGAAGGTGCGGCTGCTCTCGTGCGGGATTCTCAGTACAACGTCCCGCAACTCAAGGATGAGGCTGTCACTGCTCTGCTGAACCGCGCCGGCGCTAATCTCGATCGAGCGACGGTTCCCCGAGGATTGCGACCAACGCCAGGCGTCAGCCTGCGAGTTGAGATTCGACGCAATCTTATCCGGCTCGGCGATCCGCACCCGCAGGTTGGCCTGCTGCGTGTCGAAGTAGTCGGAAACCACCACCGCCACCGCGGCGCCGACACCCAGCAGCAGGAGTAGTTGAAGCTTTTTCATGGGTTGCGCCCGGCAGGTACGGTGCTGTCCGCTGGACGGCGGTAAGTCAGCATCAGCCCAAGAAGGTCAGCGGGACGACCAAGCCTGGACTGATGATATCAAAGGCTCTTCCAGTCGATCCCGCGAACGAGCGCTAGGCCGATCAAGAGTCAAACTCGCCGACTACATGCAGTTTGATCAGATCCGTCTTGCCCCGCACATGGAAGGGCGTCCCCGCCGTCAGGCAGATCAGGTCGCCGCTCTTAGCACGTCCCATTCTCGGCAAGAGCCGATCCACGACGCCGACCAACTGATCGAGATCCTGAACGCTTTCCACCCGCACCGCCTCGACCCCCCAGTACAGCCCCATCAGCCGGCACACGCTTTCGTGGCGCGACAGCCCGATCACGAGGCAGCGGGGGCGGTGCTTGGAAACCAGCCGCGCCGTGAGGCCACTCTCGGTATAGACGACGATGGCACAGGCGCCCAGACGCTCGGAGATCCGTACCGCGCTCTCGGCCACTCCGTCTGAAACCGGGCCTTCGCTACCCCCAGCTTCCGGCAGCATTACCTTCTGGCGCAGCAACAACGGTTCCGCCGATTCGATGATGCGGCTCATCATGCTCACCGATTCAACCGGATATTTCCCGACCGCCGTCTCGCCCGACAGCATCACTGCGTCCGTGCCGTCCAGGACCGCATTGGCGACGTCGCTTGCCTCGGCCCGTGTGGGCGATGGGCTCGTCATCATGGACTCGAGCATCTGTGTTGCCGTGATCACCGGCTTTCTTCGCTGCGCCGCTTCCGCGATGATTCTCTTTTGCTCGACCGGCACCTTCCACGGCGACAGCTCTACACCGAGGTCGCCCCGCGCCACCATGACGGCGTCGGCCGCCCCTAGGATCGCATCGAGATCTTCGAGCGCTTGCGGCTTTTCGATCTTGGCGATGAGCTTGGCCCGGCCTTTCTCACTCTCAATGACGTGTCTGGCTTCAAGGATGTCATTGGCGCGCCGGACAAACGACAGCGCGATATAGTCGATCTCTCGCGCCAGGGCAAATCGCAGGTCCCGCTTGTCCTTCTCGGTTACCGACGGAAGATCCAGCGAGGCGCCCGGAACGTTCACGCCCTTACGCTCGCCTAGTTCGCCTCCCGTGATGATTTCGCAAACGACGTCGGTTCCGTCGAGACCGGTCACTCGGAGTTCGATCGTACCGTCGGCCAGCAAGATGCGGTCGTCCGGCTCGACGTGGCGAGCCAGCCGCGCGTAGTCAATCGCAACGACACCGGCGCTCGGTTCTCCCGCGGCCGTGAGTCGCAGCGATTCGCCCGGCTTCAAGTCCATCGGCCGGCCGGATGGGAGTCTGCTGGTACGGATCTTCGGGCCCTGCAGGTCACCGATGATCGGAACCTTACGTTTACGCTCCTCTGAAACCTCGCGGACGAGCCGGATGTTGGCGTCGTGACCGTCTTGATCGCCGTGGGAGAAGTTCAGTCGAAACACATCGGCACCCGCGTCGAGCAACGCGCCGATCATCTCCCTCGTGCTCGATGCCGGACCGAGCGTAGCGACGATCTTGGTTCTCAGCATTCGTAAGACTCGATCGGACTCAGGGCTGGACTCAAGACTGAAGCTGCTTGGCGATCCCTTCGAGCTTCGCCGCAAGCCCGGTGTCGTTGGCCGTGATTCCGCCGGCATCGTGGGTGGTCAGGTCGATGCGAACACGGTGATACACGTTGAACCACTCTGGATGGTGGTTCGCTGCCTCGATGACGATCGCGGCCGTGGCCATGAACCCGAAGGCATGCACGAAGTCCGCGAACTCATACTCGCGATGGAGCTTGCCGTCGACCACGCTCCATCCAGGCAAATCTGCCAAGGCTGTCTGCAGTTCCTCATCGGAAAGCTTCACGAATTGCGGCATACTTCCATCTTACCGCCGTGAATCATCAGCGCCGGAACGAGCCAAATCCGTACCGAAGCCTTGAGTACCGCCTTGCGCCTCTGGCCCGGCGTGGCCCCTCGACCCACCACTCGGAGCCGCGGGCGTAAGCCCGCGCTGAGCGTTGCCAGCGGCCAGGGACGCTGCTCGGCGCGCGAGGCCGGTCGGTCTCTTGCTAGACCCGACCCACCTTGCGATCTCTCAACGCAAGCTCACGCTTGCGGCTCTGAGCGCGGGGTCGAGGCGCTTACGATCTCCGGATGAATTGACGCGCGGTTGGCCCTACAGCAACGCCGGGTGTCGGTGGGGTTCCTCAACGTAGGCTCACGCCTACGGCTCAGAGTGTTGGGACCGAGCTGCCTACTCATTGCGGGCCCACTAGTGCCCGGCGGGGCCTACAACATGGCGGCACCTTCGAAAACCCAACCTTCCGATAGAATAGGACTCAGTTGTGACTCGGCTCATCCTTCTGGCGTTGTCGTGCCTGGCCCCGCTCTCCTTGTGGGCCGCGGACTTGCTGCCCCTCGACCAGATCCATCCCGGAATGGTTGGCGTCGGACGGACGGTTCTGGCCGGCAACGACATCCAGGAGTTCGAAGTCGAAATCCTCGGCGTGCTCGAGAACGTCGCGCCGGGCCAGTCGCTTATCCTGGCGCGTCTCTCGGGCGCATCCCTCGACAAGACCGGCGTGATCGCGGGCATGAGCGGCAGCCCCGTGTTTATCGACGGCAAGCTTGCGGGAGCCGTCGCGTATTCGTTCCCGTTTTCCACTGAAGCGATCGCCGGGATTCGGCCGATTGGTGAGATGATCGGCGCGCTTGGAGAAGCAGTTGAAGGAGAAGCAGCCGAACCCCCGCTCGCCAAGGCCCGCGGCGGTCTGGCCCCGATGCTCTTGGCCGATGGTGCCGTGGGTGAGCGCTTTGTACCCCGTGAGTTCGCATCCGGTGAAGAGCTTGATCTTCTTCCGCCGTCTCCGCTGCTCATGGCCTCCGACCAGCGCATGCGGCCCATAGCCACCCCCGTCGCCCTGGCGGGATTTTCTGAGCGAACCTTCGAGGTCTTCGGCCCACGGCTCCGCAAACTGGGACTGCGGCCCATGCAGGGCGTCGGCGGGCGCAGCCCAGCGGATCTGAAGCCCACCGGCCTCCAACCGGGTTCCATGATCAACGTCGCCCTGATCGAAGGCGACATGGAGTTGAGCGCCGCGGGGACCGTGACGCACGTTGACGGCGACCGCATCTACGCCTTCGGCCACCGCTTCCTCTCGAGCGGGCCCACGGAGATGCCCTTCCTGGCGTCGTCGGTGATCGCGGTCGTCCCCAACCTGAACAGCTCGTTCAAGATCTCGGGCTCGGGGCCTCGCCTTGGTGCGATCACGCAAGACCGCAGCGCGGGGATTGCGGGCCGGCTGGGGCGCAGCGCCCCGATGGTGCCCCTTGACCTTGAGCTGCAGTCCGGCGCAGGCCTCGATCGCCGCTATGACATCCAACTCGTGCGCGACCGCTTTCTGACGCCTTTCCTGCTGCAGATGGCGGTCTTCTCGGCCGTCGACAGCACCGAGCGACAACTAGGCTCGTCGAGCTTTCGTTTGCGAGGCCAAGTGGAGTTTGAAGGCGACGTTCCGCCGCTGCGGCTCGACAACATGTTCACCGGCCCGGCCGGCGTGTCGCAGCAAGTGGCCGCGGCAACGGCCGTACCGCTGGCTTTTGTGTTCGAGAGCGGGTTCGAGAACCTCACGCCTGCGAGGATTCGGCTCAGGATCGAATCGATCGACGAGGAACGGCAGCTCGAGATCGATCGCGGGTGGACGAGCAGAACGCGCGTCCGGCCCGGCGAGGAGGTCGAACTCTCGGCGGCCCTGCGCGACGCCCGGGGCAACGAGCGGATCCGGACGAGGACGTTCCGCGTGCCCGTTGGGGCGCGTCCGGGCAATCTCCAGGTCTCGTTCTCTGACGCCACCTCGCTCAACCTGCTGGAGTGGAGAAGCTTCGCCACGCCGCGTCGAGCCACCGACCTGGGTCAACTGGTCCGGGCCGTCAACCGGCTGCGCCGCAACGACCGTCTCTACATTCGCGTGTGGCGATCGGCGAAGACCTTCCTGCTCAACAGCGAGCGACTGCCTTCGCCTCCGGCATCGGTGGCCGGCCTCCTGAGCAAGCCGGGCGCCGCGGCGGGAGGCGTCGAAACCGACTGGTACGCGACGCTGGCCGAATTCGAGCTGGACGGCCTCGACAACGTTGTCCAC
Organism: Bryobacterales bacterium; assembly: GCA_047516085.1. Taxonomy (GTDB): domain Bacteria; phylum Acidobacteriota; class Terriglobia; order Bryobacterales; family UBA6623; genus JAKZVK01. The sequence continues at coordinate 3,076 of JAKZVK010000470.1, read as the reverse complement.
GGAAGCGTCACCATCCCACTTACGGTCTCTGAATGAATTCTCGACTCGGCCTGGCTCGTTTCGCTGGAGTGTGTCTCTGCTTGCTGGCGATATCGCTCCTGGCGGGGCGCGGCGACGCGGCCTCAACGCAGGTTTGGGAGATCAGTGAGTACAACGACTTCCTCGGCGGCAAGTTCGACAACATCTCGTTACGCCACGACGGGCGGCTGGTGCCGGCGCCGCGACTCGAGACCGTGTTCTCTTCGGAGCAACCGATCGTGTGGTCCGCGGCGACGGCCCCCGATGGGTCGATCTACCTGGGTACCGGACATCAGGGCCACGTCTACCGCGTCGGACCGGACGGCAAGAGTAAGCTTTTCTGGAAAGCTCCCGAGATCGAGGTGTTCACGATCGCGGTGGCGCCCGACGGTGTCATCTACGCCGGAACCTCGCCCCAGGGGAAGGTCTACCGCCTCGCGAAGAACGGCGAGGCCGAGGTGGTGTTCGACCCCAAAGAGACGTACATCTGGTCGCTGGTCTTCTCGCAAACAGGCGAAGACAAGCGGGGTTTCGGGGGCGCCGACGCCCTGTTTGTCGGGACGGGCGATCAAGGCAAGATTTACCGCGTGGCCGCTGACGGCAAGGGCGAAGTCTACTATGAGACCGGCCAGCGGCACGCTGTCAGTCTGGCGCTTGACCGCGAAGGTCTACTGCTGGTGGGAACCGACCCCAACGGCATCCTGTATCGAGTCGAAGCGAAGGGCAAAGCGTTCGCGCTGTACGATTCCGACCTGCCGGAGATCCGAGGACTGGAAGTTGGCCCCGAGGGCGAGATCTACGCAGCGGCGATGGGCGGCGGCGCTTCTCAGATGGCCCAATCGGTCCCGTCGGGCGCTTTCTCCACAACGACCGCAGGCGCGGGTGTGACGATATCGGTTTCTCCGGGCGGCGGCCCCAGCCTCGACAAAGCGAAGAGCGGACAGGCGGCCACTGCAGCGCCCCAGGCATCGGTCTCCATCGTACAGCCCGTCATCTCCTATGCGGGGATGGAGAAGGCCGCGTTGTTGCGGGTAGGCTCCGACCTCAGCGTTCGAAAGCTTTGGAGTTCGAAGGAGGAGAATCTGCTTGCCTTGAGACAGGTCGAGTTCGAGGACTTTCGGCTGCTTTTCGCGACCGACCGCCGGGGCCGGATTTACGGGCTCAACGGCGACCGCGACGTCACGCTCGTCGCCGAAGTCGATCAGGAGCAGGTGACGCAGCTCCTCGCCGGCAGCGCCGGCCTCAGTATCACGACGGCTCACTCCGGCAAGCTCTTTCGATTAGAGCCGGGCCGCGCCGGGCAGGGGACATACGAGTCACCCGCCCATGATGCCGGTTCAGTCTCACGCTGGGGGCGCATCTCTTGGCGGGCGACGGGTCCCGAAGATGCCGCGATCGAGTTCCAGACCCGGTGCGGCAACGCGGCGCGTCCCGACGCCACGTGGAGCGACTGGGCCGAACCCACCGAGGCAAAACCGGGCGCTTCGACGGCTGCCTGGACCAGCGCCCGCATCCAGTCGCCCCCCGCGCGCTATCTGCAGTGGCGGGCAACCTTGCGCGGGTCCGGCGACGCGGGCCTCAGCGGCGTTCGCGTAGTGTATCTGCCGCAAAACCAAGCGCCGGTGATCGACAGCATCGAGGTGACGACCGCGGCCCCCACCGACACGGCGTCAAGCGCGGCCGCAGCCGCTGCGAGCGCTGACGCGGCCTCCTCGTCAGCCGCTTTCAGTATCACGGTGACGGACACGGGCGAGGTCACGACCGGCGACTCGAAAGGCACGAAGGCCAAGACCGTTCGGGGCGGCGCGAGCCAGCGTCTCAAAGTCGCCTGGAAGGCCTACGATCCCGACAGCGATGAGTTGGCGGCTGAGGTCAAGTTCCGAGGCGAGGGCGAGGCAACCTGGAAGACGATCAAGAAGGACGTGAAGGAGAAGGAGCTTTCGATCGATAGCGATGCACTGGCGGACGGTGTCTACCGCTTCCGCGTCGAGGTTTCCGACGGCCGGGCCAATCCGCCCGATCAGGCTCTTTCAACCCGGCGCGTGAGCGAGCCGGTGGTAATCGACCACACGCCACCGGCGGTGCGGCTGGCGAGCAGCGAGGGACGGTCGACCCTTCGCTTCGAGGCCGAAGACCAGGCGTCGATGCTGCAACACGCGGAGTACTCGATCGACGCCGGGCCGTGGGTGCCGGTACGAGCCGATGATGGGATCTCCGATTCGCTGACCGAGACGTTCACGATTCGCCTCGAAGACTTGCAGCCGGGCGAACATTTGATCACTTTGAGGGTCCGCGACCGCACGGGCAACGCCGGCTTAGGTAAGGCCATCGTGCCCTAGCAGTCAGTAACAAGTGGGGCTGAACTGGGGTGTGGCGGGGGCCTCCGGCCTGCAGCGTCGGCCTCCGGGCCGACGTTCGCTCTCGCGTCATCGGAAGTCTCACTCTTGTCACTGAGCATGAGCCGAGAGCCACGGGTCACAATGTAGGGGTACGGCATGCCGTACCCATCGGCACGGGAGCAGAGAGTTGTCCGACTACACCGAAGAGCACGCCAAGGCCGGCCTCGACGCCGAGCTGCCGGCTCTTGAAACCTGGCCGAATCAATTCAGGGGCTACCGCATCAAGGTCGAGATTCCGGAGTTCACCTCCGTGTGCCCCAAGACCGGCTTGCCCGACTTCGGCAAGCTGACTCTCGAGTACGAACCCGGCGAGCTGTGCGTCGAGCTGAAGTCCCTGAAGCACTACGCCCTGGCCTACCGCGATCTCGGTATCTTCTACGAAAACGTCGTGAGCCGCTTCCTGCAAGACGTTGTCGACGCCATCGACCCCGTCTGGGCGCGCGTCGAAGGCGAGTTTATGCCTCGCGGCGGTCTACGGTCAACTGTCGAAGCCGAGCATCGGGCAGAAACGTAAGAGCCAGAATGTAGGGGCACGGCATGCTGTCAAGTACCCAGACATCGTTTCCAGGTGTTCACAAGACATCGTTTCCACCCTCCGTTCCCGGTGATGGGGGCTGCGAGGGCTGCTGGGGCTGCGGGTTGGCGGTGGAGGCGCCGCC
>JAKZVK010000469.1:0-4549 GCA_047516085.1 Bryobacterales bacterium | reverse complement strand
CGCGGCGGCGCCTCCACCGCCAACCCGCAGCCCCAGCAGCCCTCGCAGCCCCCATCACCGGGAACGGAGGGTGGAAACGATGTCTTGTGAACACCTGGAAACGATGTCTGGGTACTTGACAGCATGCCGTGCCCCTACATTTTGATCAGCGCCGTTCTCAAGTTCGCCGCGGGTCAAGAAATACAGGCTACCCCGCGGAGCGGATGTCGACGATGCGGGACGTGGTGATGATGCGGTACTCAGGGTGGCCGAACTCGAGATGCATCCCGCGGCCGATGTAGGCGATCTTCAACATCGAGCCACCCCAACTCGATCCATGGATGCTGACCAGGACCGGGTCGGGACAGAACTTCGGATGGCCCGAGATGAGCGCCTTTCTTTTGCTCTGCTTGACCATGCGGTAACTGCGGTTCTCGGTCTCGATAACCAGTTCGTGCCCTTCCGGCAGATCCTTAAGGTAGACGCCGCCTTCGACCTCGGACTGTACGATGTTGCGGTTGATCTCGTCACTGAAGACGGGCACGGGTTGAAACAGGTTTGGATCTGTCGTCGAGGTCGAGGTGTCCATGCGCCGCCCGCTGCCGTGGTCTGCTCTTATTCTAGTAGCAGATTCCTCAAGTCTCAAGAGGGTCCTTGGGGGTGCGCCCCAGAGGGGCCGAGAGATCATGGCCGACGGCTTCCAACCGTGGGTAAGCGATAGTGATCTTTGGGAAGCCCTGAAAGCTGCCGGGGCCATGAACCGTGCAAGGGGTATCAACTCGCGCCTCGGGACAGAGTGACGCTTCCACCCTGCGCCAACCGCGGGCTCCCGTCCGCGGCTTTGACATCGCGACTGGGGCGGTGACGCCGTGCCGAGGCGTCAAGCGGTCGCAGAGGCTACCTATGTATTTGGGCCAGTGCCCGCACCGCGCTCTCAACGCAACGTGCCGCCTCGTCGTAGGTTTGACTCTGCCCTAGACTCAGAGGGTGGCCGAAACGTACGGTTGCCTGGCCGGGCTCGGGCCACTCATCATGGACCGACTGGATTTCGTAGGTGCCGGAGATCCGCACCGGCACGATGCTGACGTTGAGTCGCAGTGCCATTAACCCAATACCCGTCTTGAACGGCTGTATCTCGCCCGTCAACGAGCGTTCGCCTTCCGGGTAGACCAGCGGGCAGAAGCCGGCGTCGATCAACTCGCCGGTGTACTTCAGCGCCCGCCGCGTCCCGCCCATCTTTTGTGGCAGCGGATAGGCATTGAACAGACCGCACGCCAAGTAGAACTGCGCCGCGACCCGCCAGCGGTCTTGCCACGGCTCGCCGCGGGGCTCGAAGTAGGCACGGAAGTAGTCCTGCGACATGGCGGGAGCGAGCCGCCTGCGCCAACGGCGGGGTAGGGCGGCGGCGATGCAAGCCGTGTCGAAATGGCTGAGGTGGTTGGAGGCGAAGATGAGCGGCGGCTGTGCGCGGTCGAGATTTTCGACGCCCTCTTCGTGCAGCTTTATCATTTGGCGCATGGCCGGCAGTGCGAAAGCGTTGAGAAAGACCGCCCGCCCCGCCCGTACCGGAAGAATACGGCTCCAGCGGGGCAGAACGGCTAACGTTGGTGTGGGCGCGCGCGGGACGGCGGGCTCGGTTGCTTCGACCACGTCTCCCTCCGTGCCTTCCTCGGGAAGCGTACGCGTGGGTACGGCTCCCGATGCGCCGGTGGGCCGTTCTGTGCTTGTCACCGCTGTTTCCAACTCGCCGACAGTGCGTAGCCGCGCGAACTGCTGCTCATCAAGTTCGATGGCGAACTCGTTCTCGAGGCGCGCGAGCAGGTCCATTCGCTGCAGCGAAGTGAGCGCGAGGTCTTCTTCGAGTCGCGTTTCAGGCTCTAGAGTCGCGGCATCCCGGCCGGTCATCTCGGCCAGGGCGCCTTTTACGCCGCCGGCTGCGGGCGGCATCGCGGCGGGCGCGCCGGTCTCGGCGGCGACGTAGCGCGCAACCTCCCCGCGCTTGATCTTCTCGGTGGAGGCTGTGCGCGGAAAGTCCGCGGCGGGCCACTCGGACCAGCTTTGGATGCGTTGATGAGCTTCCAGCTGGCTGTTGGCCGCACGGATGACAGAGTCGGGATCGTCCGTCCCTTCGCGCAGGATCAGCACGGCGTGGATGCGCTCGTCACCGTTCTGTTTGCGGCCGATGACCACGCTGTGTTTCACGGCCGCCAGCGCTTGCAGCACGGACTCGACATCTTGCGGGAAGACGTTGAGCCCTTCTGCGGTCACGATCATGTCTTTCTTGCGCCCCTTGAAGTAGAGCCGTCCCTCGTCGTCGATCTCGGCGACGTCGCCGGTGTGCAGCCATCCGCTTTCGACGCGTGTCGCGGATTCACTCGGAGCGCCGATATACTCGCCGACGACGCTTTCGCCGCGCACGAGAATCTCGCCATCCGGCGCCAGTCTCACCTCCTGGCCCTCGACCGCCTTACCGATCGAGCCACGCCGTGCGTGGAAGGGATGATTGATGGCGACCACGGGGCTGGCCTCGGTAAGACCGTAGCCCTGGACGACGACCAAGCCCAGCCGTTTCCAGAAGTCCTCAAGGTCGGCGTCGAGGCGCGCGCCGCCCGCCACGACGCACCAAAACTTCAAGCCCAGCGCCCGGTGGACGTCGCGGAACATCCACCAGCGTGCTACCACACCCGGAATGCCCACGCCCGCAATCCCGTGGTAGCGCGGGCGTCGCTCGGGCAGGTCGAATCTTCTCTCGAGTTCGTTGCGCAGGTTTTGCAGTAGGCGCGGCACGCTGATCATTACCGAGACGCGCTCGCGGCGGACGGTCTCGATCAGGGCGCCCGGGCTGTAGTCGTCACTGAAGACGACCGCCCCGCCGAGCAGAGGCGGAACGAACAGTCCCGCTAACTGTCCGAACATGTGGCTGAGCGGCAACGCGTCGAACAGGCGAATGGGTTGGAAGGGGCGGGCCAGTGTCCGGTAACGGCCGATCTCGCGTCCGATCGGGTTGAGGTTGGCGCAGAGGTTGCGATGGCGATGCACGACTCCCTTCGGCTCCGAGGTGGTACCCGAGGTGTAGAGGATTTCGACAACATCGTCACGGCTGACGGCGGCGGGTGAAAGCTCATCTATTTCGGGCAGGTCGGCCAGGTCGTGGAAATGGAGGACGTCCGTACCCAAGGTGTCCAAAGAGTCTCCGGCTTTGCGTGCCGGCTGGTCACCCACGACGATCAACCGCGGCAAGATCTCGCTTTGAATCCGGCGGACGAACTCGATCGAGCTATGAAAATCGATCGGGACCACCTCGACGCCACGAGCCACAGAGGCCCAGAACACGACCGCCCATTCCGGGCGGTTCTCCCCCCACAGCAGCAGCCGGTCTCCTTTACGCACGCTCCTCTGGTCGAGAAAGCCGGCGAAGGCACAGATGCGGCGATAGAGTTGCCGGTAGGTCAGCTTCCACGTTCGGTAGCCGTTGTGGTAGCGAATCGCCTCTCGGTCCCCGAGGGAAGTGAACCGCTCAAGAAGGTCTAGGAGGGTGTCCATGGGCGGGGAGGCCGGTACGGAAAGAGACTGACGGGAGATCCGTACTACACCCCAAGCTCCCGGGCAGATTGATTACAGCCGCTTCGCGGCGCGCGCTTGCGTCGTTGCTGTGTCGGTGGCGCCGATGGGAGCCGGCTTTGCCGGCTCGCGGCTCATGGAGAAGGGTTCGATGCCCGGCGCAAACTGCAAGGAATAGTGGCGCCAGGGGCCCAGCCGATAGCAGCGTATCCAACCGACGGGTCGAAAGCCCATCTTCCGAAACATACGCAGCGCGCGCTCATTCTCAGGCAGAACCGCCCCAACAAGCCCTGCATAGCCGGCTTTGTGGAAATGCTCCGCGACATAAGCATTGAGCTGATGACCGGTCTTCGTCCCATGAAATTGCCTGATCGCGAGCGCCTCATAAAGGTAGACACGATCGGGTGCGAGCTGGATCCGGCAATCGAGGTATTCGATGTATCCTTGGCCAGTAGCCGCCCAACACACCGCAACGATTTGATTCGCCTTGCGAGTTAACAGGCAGGCCTCCCCCTGTTGCAGCCTTTGCCGTACGGTTTCCCGGTCCGCCAGGGGACGTGCCGCGATGTACTCGTCCAGATCGTCGGGCGTGAGGGACCCCGTCTGGACGTCTTCGGACAACCGAATCCCCCGGCCGCTCGGCGGCAAAGGTTGCTCGATGACGACGAGCCGCCTGTAGAACAGCTCGCCGAGCATCTTGAACCACAGGCTCACGACTCCCTCTTGACGCAGAACTTGCCAGGAGCGGGCGACGATGTCGCGCGCGGTCCACTTTGGGTTGACCGGACGGTCCAGCGCTGACGAGTCCATCGAGTCGTTCTTGAGGTAATCCGCTACGCACTTGCACCCCTGGCAATAAACCGCTCGTCAACAACCCCTCGTAAACAGGAAGGGGCGGGCAGGGAAGACACCGGTTCGCCGGGTGTCAAGCGTCGCGGAACGACGCTCCGATGATAACTCAAATCGACGAGGGCAGGAAGTGGGAAGGCGCCGCGGCCTGATAAACCAC
>JAKZVK010000468.1:0-4498 GCA_047516085.1 Bryobacterales bacterium | reverse complement strand
CCGTTGATGGCATGCGGCAGCGGCGTGGACGATTTCTCGAACGACTTGCCGTTGCTATGAAATCGCTCGGCCCGCGCTATCAGAGCGTCGCTGTTGGTCAGAAGCGCGCCACCCTCGCCGCAGTTGAGATTCTTTGAAGCTTGGAAGCTGAAGCAACCGGCATCCCCCAGCGTCGACACGGGCCGGCCCTTCCACTCGGCCAGGTGAGACTGGCAGGCGTCCTCGACCACGGATAAGTTGTGCTTCCCGGCCAGCGCAAGGATCGCGTCCATGTCGGCCGACGCGCCGCCGAGGTGCACGGGCATGATCGTGCGCGTATTCGGTGTGACGGCCGCTTCGATCTTCGTCGCATCCATCTGAAAGGTCTCGCGGTCGGTGTCGACGAAGACCGGCAGGGCGTGCTGCAACAACACCACGTTGATGGTGGCGATGAACGTGTAGGGCGGGACGAGCACCTCGTCTTTAGGACCGACTTCGAGCGCGTTCATCGCGGCCCACAGAGCAGTCGTGCCTCCGTTCGTCGCCAGGCAGTATTTCGCGCCCATGGTTTTCGCCCAGGCCGTTTCGAACTCGTCGACACTACGACCGCGGCTGCGGTTCCACTTGAGCGAGCGAAGCACCGAGGTCCACGACTTTTCGTCGTTCTTCTTGATGACCGGCCAACTGGGGGAGGACTTCTTACGGATGGGCTTGCCGCCGAGCAGCGCGGGCTTCTCACCCAGTCTGGCTGCGGCGGCGCGGGCCCCCGAAGCCGCCGCGGCGGTTGCCGCGGAAAGGAAGACTCGCCGCGTAGGGTTGCTTGTCATGGGAACCTCCGTAATGCGCCCGCCCGGAAGGATTCAATTCGCATCGGCTGTAGGCATGCGTCCGCACGATAGCAAAACGAACGCGAAACATGCCCTTGGGCACACCTGAACTCGACTGTAGGGGCGCGTCCGTTCGGCAAAGTCGCTCTCGGCTTCAACGCAAAGACAAGCCAAACAGCCAATGCCGGGGCGGACACAGCGGTCCGCCCCTACACCAGTCGTCCGGCGCCGTCACCGCGCGGTCACCGCCGGCGCGCCCTACTCCGTCGTCTGCTCAACCGGCTGCTTGCGCTTGTCACGTTGCTCGCGCAGCACGGCCTTGCGGCTGAGCTTGATCTTGTTCCCGTCGAGAGCGAGGCACTTGACGAGAACTTGATCCGCCATCTTGAGTTCGTCCTTGACCTCTTTGATGCGATGCTCGGCGATCTCGCTGATGTGCAACAACCCCTCAGTACCGGGGAAGATCTCCACGAACGCACCGAAATCGACGATGCGCGTGACCTTGCCCAGGTAGGTCTTGCCAACCTCGGGGCTCGCGGTGAGGTCTTGGATCATCTGGATGGCCTTGTTCGCGGCGTCCTCGTCGCTCGATGCCACATGCACCGTGCCGTCGTCGGCCACGTCGACCTTCGCGCCGGTTTCCGCGACGATGCTCTTGATCATCTTCCCGCCCGGTCCGATGACGTCGCGGATCTTGCCGGTTGGGATGTGGATCGTATAGATGCGCGGCGCATGGGGCGAGATGTTCTCGCGCGGCGATTCGATGGCCGCGGTCATCGTGCCGAGGATCGATAGGCGCGCTTGCTTGGCTTGCTCCAATGCCTTCGTGAGCACCTCGTGGCTCACGTTGGGCTGCTTGATGTCCATCTGCAGCGCGGTGATGCCCTCGGTCGTACCGGCGACCTTGAAGTCCATGTCGCCGTAGTGGTCTTCGGCGCCGGCGATGTCGGTCAACACCGCGTACTCGTCGCCCTCGGCGACCAGTCCCATGGCGATTCCGGCCACTGGGGCCTTGAGCGGCACCCCGGCGTCCATCATGGCCAGCGTGCCACCGCAAACGGTCGCCATCGAACTGGAACCGTTCGATTCCAAAATGTCGCTGACCACGCGAATGGTGTAAGGAAACGACTCGTCGTCCGGAAGGACCGCTGTCAGAGCACGCTCGGCCAACATGCCGTGGCCGATTTCGCGCCGGCCCGCTCCACGCAAGAAGGAGACCTCTCCCACGCTGAACGGGGGAAAGTTGTAATGCACCATGAATCGCTTCTGATGGTCGGGATCTTCAAGCTTCTCCTGACGCTGGCCCTCGTTGCCGGTGGCCAACGTTACGGTAGCCAGCGCCTGCGTCTCGCCGCGGGTGAAGACGGCCGAGCCGTGCGTGCGGGGCAGTTGTGAAACCTCGCAGGTGATGTCGCGGATCTCGTCGAAAGCTCGGCCGTCGGGGCGGCGCTTGTTTTTGAGAATCGACTCACGGAAGAGTGCTTCCTTCAACCGGTTGAAGAACTTGCCGGCCTCGGCTTTCTTCTCGTCGTCCTCTTCATACTGCGCGAGCACCTCTTTCTTGAGGTCCCTCACCTTGTCTTGGCTGTCGAGTTTCGAACACTGGCTCGTGTCCACGGCTTCGTTCAGCTTGGCGCTCCACTGCCCGGCAAATTCCTTGTAGGCCGCTTCGTCGAAGGCAGGAGGCTCGACCTCGAGCTTCGGCTTGCCCGCCTTCTCGACCAGCTCGCGAATGGCCCCGACGACTTTGCGGCAGGCGTCGTGCCCGACCTTGATCGCTTCGAGGATATCGGCTTCGGAGACTTCTTTCGTCTCGGCCTCGACCATGACAATTCCTTCGTCCGCGGCCGCGACGATGATGCTGAGGTCAGCGTCCTTGAGTTGCGCATAGCCAGGATTGATGACCCACTCGCCTTCGATCCGGCCCACGCGGACCGCGCCGATCGTCGTCATGAACGGAATCGGCGAGATCGACAGAGCCGCCGAAGCCCCGGCCAAAGCCAGCGTGCTGGGGTCAAACTCCGGGTCGGCCGAGAGCACCATGGCGATCACTTGCGTCTCGTTGCGAAACCCTTCGGGGAACAACGGACGGATCGGCCGGTCAATCAGCCGGCTGGTTAGTACTTCTTTCTCCGAGGGACGTCCCTCGCGCTTGATATAACCGCCGGGAAGTCTGCCGGCCGCGTAGGTGTATTCGCGGTAGTCCACCGTGAGAGGGAAAAAGCTGATCCCCTCGCGCGGATGGTCCGCCGCCGTCGCCGTCACCAGAACGGACGACTCGCCGCAGGTGACCAAGACCGAACCACCTGCCTGTTTGGCCAACCGGCCTGTTTCGAACTTCAGCGTACGTTGGCCGAGTTCGATTTCCACTGTCTGTTTCATAGGTTCTCTTTTCATCCCGGGAGCGAGTTACAGTTCGCTCCTGCCAGGAGAGTCTCTCCCAGCCAGGGCATTAGGATTTTCGAGGGAAGGGGGGTAGGACTGCGGTACCGCGGAGGCCGGAATACCGGACTCAGGTCCGATACACTTGCCCATACAAAAAAAGCGGCTACCTCGCCGACAACAACGTCGGCGCGGGCACCGCCACTCTCTGGTTACTGTGAAGTCGACCTTCGCGTCTGCTCGGGCTCATCCAATATACGAGGAACGTTACCCTCGCAGGCCAAGCTTCTTGATCAGTGTCCGGTACCGTTCCTGACTACTGTTCTTGACGTAACGCAGCAACCGGCGCCGGCGGCTGACCATGGTCAACAGTCCGCGCTGCGAGGAGAAATCCTTGTGATGCTCCTTGAGGTGTTCGGTCAGCTCCCGTATCCTCTGACTGAGGATAGCGACCTGCACCTCCGGCGACCCCACGTCTTTGGGGTGGGCTCGGTTGTCCGCGATGATCTCTTGCTTGGCCTGACCTGCCAAGGGCATTCGACTTCCGTCTCCTTGTCCGCTTCTCTCTTGTTTTACGAAGCTGAGTATAGCATAGGGCCAACTCAAGACGCTGGCGCTGTCCGGCGCGGTAGTGTCTCAGTTTCAGCTACGCTCTAGGCCACACCGAAGCAGTCGCCTTCAGTCGGCTTCCGCGCGAAGCGCCTTGTAAGCCGGTCGTTTACGGCCGGTGCGGCGCTCTCAGCTAAGCGCTGAAAGGGCGTTTTGAACGTCCTTCCTCCGGCGGCTTCAGCCACGTCCCGACTTCCCGTTCAGAAGCCGTGCTAGGCTGTAGGGCGCTCTTCGAGCGATTCGGCCCGGTGCCGACCTGGTTCCGCCTTAGCGGAGATGGCGATGACGACCTGTAAGTATATTGTTTGCGTAGCGTTACTGGCAGCTCTGGCCGGCTGCACCCCAGTAGAGGCACCGTCCTACAAGGTGGAGGCCGGCGCCAGCATCGGTGGGGAAAACGTCGAGCTGGTGGTGCTGCGCAACGCTCGCGACGGCGTTGAGGCCTCGATCGCTCCCGCCAAAGGCGGCGAGTTGAGTAGCCTGCGTGTGCGCTTTCACGACCAGTGGGTCGAGACACTGTACCTCGGCCGCGACTACTCGCCCCGCGAGGGCTGGTCCGGCAAGGCGCCCCTTCTGTGGCCCGCGACGGGGCGCAATTTCCCGCCGGACCTCGTCACACGACGGCAGGCAGGGGAGGTATTTCACAACGGCGCCTACGAATGGAACGGGCAGCGGTATCCGATGGCGATTCACGGATTCGC
>JAKZVK010000467.1:0-5369 GCA_047516085.1 Bryobacterales bacterium | reverse complement strand
CGCTGAGCCAGCCTCATCTTTGATCTGCCCGAGTCGATATGGAATTCGGAGACGCGACTCCGAACCCATATGCCTGCAACCGATACGCAATCACCCGCCGGTGTCGTCCGCTGGGAAGAGTTCCAGAAGAAAGGCCCGCCCGCCACATCGAAGAAGCTGCTGGGTCAGGAGTATCAGGAACTCAAATTCACGCTGCACCGCAAGCTGCTCGACAAGATCAACCTCGAGGCGCTGGCGTCGATCGAGACGCAGCGGCTACGCAACGAGGTGCGCGCCGCCCTGACGGCGCTCATGGACAGCGAGCAGACGCTGCTCAGTGCCGTCGAGCGGAACCAGGTCATCTCCGAAGTGCTCGACGAGGTGTTTGGGCTGGGGCCGCTCGAGCCACTGCTGAACGACCCGTCGGTAAGCGACATTCTGGTCAACACGCACAGCCAAGTCTACGTCGAACGCAATGGCTGCCTGGAGCTGACCGCCGTTACGTTCAAAGACGATAGCCACCTGCTGCGCATCATCGACAAGATCGTCTCCCAGGTCGGCCGCCGCATCGACGAGTCGTCGCCGATGGTCGACGCCCGGCTGCCGGATGGCTCGCGCGTCAATGCGATCATTCCGCCGCTGGCCGTGGACGGTCCGCTGGTGTCGATCCGCCGTTTCGGGACCGACAAGCTGCTGCCGCAGGATTTGGTCGAGAAGCAGTCGATGACACAGGGGATGATGGAGCTGCTGGCGGCGGCGGTCAAGTGCCGCCTGAACATCGTCGTCTCCGGCGGTACGGGCTCCGGCAAGACGACCTTGCTCAACGCCCTGTCGGCCTTCATCGGGTCGGCCGAGCGGGTGGTCACGATCGAGGATACCGCCGAGCTGCAGCTCAAACAGTCGCATCTGGCGCGGCTCGAAACGCGTTCGGCCAACATGGAAGGCACCGGTATAGTTCGCCAGCGGGAGCTGCTGGTCAACTCGCTGCGTATGAGGCCGGACCGCATCATCATCGGCGAGTGCCGCTCGGAAGAGGCGCTCGACATGCTGCAGGCGATGAACACGGGTCATGACGGGTCGATGACCACGGTTCACGCCAACACGCCCCGCGACGTGATCTCGCGTCTCGAGGTCATGGTGACGATGGCGAACTCGAATCTGAGCTTGACGTCGATTCGGCAGCAGATTTCCTCGGCCGTGGACTTGGTGGTGCAGACGGCCCGGTTGAGCGACGGGTCGCGCCGCATACTTTCGATCACCGAGGTGGGGAACATGGAGGGCGAGGTGATCACGCTGCAGGACCTGTTTGTGTTTGAGAAGTCCGGCATTTCGCCGGAGGGCAAGGTGCGGGGACGGTTCGCGGCCACGGGCATTCGGCCCAAGTTTCATGAAAAGTTTCTCGCCGCGGGCATCAATCTGCCCACGGAGCTGTTCGATTCGGTGGTCGAGGTGAACCCGTGACGCGTGGGTCGGCGGCTCGGGCGAACGGCCGGGACTGGCGCCGCGAAAGAGGCGAGGTGCGGCCATGCTGATGGTGGCGGTCGTGTTCGTCGTCATCATGACGCTGACGGCGGGAACGTACCTGATCGTCCAGAAGTCGTTCGACAAGGGCGACGCGGCGAAAGTCCGCAACCGCTTGACCGGGAAGGCCGATCCCACCCACACGAAGATCGCCGAAACGCCTCTCTTCCTCTCGGATGAGGATAAGAAGAAAGACCTGTTCGCGCGGCTGCTGGAAAAGTTCAGTTTCGACAAGTACGTGCAGAATCTCGTTGAGCAAGCCGGCGTGCGCTGGGCGGTCGGGCAGGTGTGCATCATGTCCCTGCTGCTGGGCCTGGGCGCGTTCAATGCGATTTGGTACCTGCTCCCTTCGTTCCACGTGGCGGCCTTTGCCGCGGCGCCGGTGGCGGCTGCGGCGCCGTTCTTGTTGCTGCGCCGGATGCGCTCCAAGCGAATCTTCAAGTTCGAGTCGCAGTTCCCCGACGCGCTGCAGTTCATCGCGCGGGCCATGCGGGCCGGTCACGCGTTCTCGGTGTCGCTCGAGATGCTGCACCAGGAGTTCCCCAATCCGCTGGCCAGCGAGTTCCGGCGGACGTTCGAGGAGCAGAACCTGGGCCTGCCGATCGACGTGACGCTCGAGAAGCTATCGACCCGCGTGCCGCTGATGGACGTGCAGTTCTTTGTCGCCGCGGTGGTTCTGCAGAAGCGCACGGGCGGCAATTTGGCGGAGATTCTCGACAAGCTGTCGACGCTCATCCGCGAGCGCTTCAAGCTAAGCGGGCAGATTCGGACGATCAGCGCGCATGGGCGGCTGTCGAGCCTGGTGCTGACGGCGATTCCCACCGTGGTGGCGGTGTTGATGTACTTCGTCAACCGCGATCACATGCTGTTTTTCATCGACGAGTACGCAGGGCAGTGGATGGCCGGGTTGGCGTTGGGGTTCCAGGCGGTGGGTTACTTCATCATGCGGCAGATCGTGAAGATCGAGGTCTGACGGGGAAGCGAGCGGCGAGATCGGTGGCGCACTCATGGTAGTTACCTTCTCCATCCTGCTGTTTGTGATGATCACCGGGATGCTGTACTTCCTGGGGGTCAAGTTCTGGATCAGCCCTCGCACGACGGTGGACCGCATCCTCGAAGGCGGCGCCTCACCCGAGCCTGGCGATTCACGACATCCTCGCGAAGCTCGGCAATCTGGTGCCCGCGTCGCCGGCGGACCTTTCCTCGGCCCGCCAGAAGCTCTACAACGCGGGGTTCCGGTCACCGGGCGCGTTCAAGATTTTCTATGGTGTCAAGGCATTGGCAACAGTGGCGCTTCCGCTGCTGGTTTGGCTGGCGTCCATGCGGTTCGGCGTGAGCAGCGACAACCGGATGTTCCTGATCGTGGCGTCGGCGGGGCTCGGGTTCTTCGTACCGAACGAGGTGCTGAGTCTTCTCATCAAGCGGCGCAAGAAGAGAATCACGCGCGCGCTGCCGAACGCCCTCGACCTGTTGATCGTGTGTGTCGAGTCGGGGTTGGGGCTCGACCAGGCCATCATTCAGGTGAGCCGCGAGATGCGGAAGGCGTATCCGGAGTTGAGCAGCGAGTTCGCGATCACCAACCTGGAGATGCGCCACGGCAAGCGGCGCTCCGAAGCACTGAAGAACCTGGGCGAGCGAAGCGGCGTCGAGGACATGAAGAAACTCTGCAGCACCCTGGTGCAGGCCGACCGCTTTGGAACGAGCATCGCGCAGACGCTGCGCACCCACGCCGACTTCATGCGCGTCACAGCGCGGCAGCGGGCGGAAGAGAAGGCCGCCAAGTTGGACATCAAGCTGGTCTTCCCGATCTTTTTCTGTATTCTGCCGTCCCTGTTCGTGGTGACCGTCGGGCCGGTCATCTTCCGCATCATGAACGTCCTGATTCCGATGATGAAGGGCGACTAATACCAAACCTACAAGGAGACTGCCATGGATCCCTCAGCCGTTCGAATGATCTGCGGGCTGCTGGCCGTGATTCTGCTGGTGCTGATCATCATGCGCCGGAAGAAGAGCGCGCCGCAGTAGCCGCGGCCCCCGCCGGTCCATAATGGACGGATGGTTCTGACCGTCTCGACCCGGGGGTTCAACGACATCATCGATATCACTGGCGAGGTCCGCCGCGTTTGCGAGTCCTCGAACGTGGCCGAGGGCGTGGCACAACTGTTCGTCGTCGGCTCGACCGCTGCTCTGTCGACGATCGAGTACGAGCCGGGCGCGGTGGAGGACCTCAAGGACGCACTCGAGCGGATCGCTCCCCTCGATGCCGACTACAAGCACAACGAGGCTTGGCACGACGGCAACGGGTACGCTCACGTGCGCGCGGCGCTGATGAAGCCGTCGCTTTCGATCGCGATCGCCGACGGCCAACTGGCCCTGGGGACGTGGCAGCAAATCATCTTGATGGATTTCGACAATCGTCCCCGCACGCGGAGGATTCACGTGCAGGTCACGACGGCGGTGTGACGAGAGTTGCCGCGGAGGCGGCTACTGACTGTCCTGCGTGTCTACGTTCGACGAGGCCCGCGCGACATTGCCCGCCTGGGCGCCTGACCGTACAAAGGCGTCGAGGTCGGAGGCGAGCTTCTCGATGGCCATGTGCACGGCGCCGCTCATCTGGGTGACGACGTTGCTCACTTCCCCGACGGAGACGGGTTGCGAGGTTTCGCTCACGCCCTGCCAGACGGTTTCGTGCGAAGGGAGCTTGAGGAGGTCGAGCGCCAGCTTGGCCCGGACCGTAACACCGCCGCCGTAATCTACTTCTTCAAGACGCTCGATTCGGCCTTGGATCAGGTAGTCGGCTTTCGCGCGGCCGTCAAAGCCGACCACGCGGCTGAAGGTCCCGCGGCGGCGCAGTTGGCCCTGCAAGGAGTTCGTGACGGTCGTGCGGGGGTCTTCCGCCCAGCGGTGGTACTCGTAGTAGCCGACTTCCTCGGGCGAGGGCCGGTACACAATGCGGTCCTGCGTAAGCATCTCCGACGCCTTGAACTGCATGATCAGCGCCGTCGCGGAGCCCGGAGCCGCTTCGGAGGCCGCGGGTTCCGGAAGGTTCAACTGGTAGTAGAAGGTCGGGAGGATTTTCCCCCCGCAGCTCGCCAGCAAGGCGAAGAGAGCCAGTGCCGACACGGCCGCAGCGGCTCTCCAGCTTGAAGAACGGGCCGGAACGAGCCAAGTGCGGACCGTACGGCCTGTGCTAACGTTGCTTCCCTTCATCAGGTGGAGTAATCTTGCACGTATTATGACCAATGTGGTCTTGAACTGCCATAGCTGCGGCGAGCAGTTCCCGCTGAACCCCGGCGACAAGATCCTTCGCAAGGATACCTGCCATCAGTGCGGAATGTACATGCACTGCTGCCGCAATTGCCGCCTCTTCGACCCTAGCAAAAACAACCAGTGCGCCGAACCCGAAGCCGAATGGGTTTCCGACAAGGAAGGCGCCAACTTCTGCGACTTCTTCGAGCCGCGGACCTCGGTCAATCTGGTCAATCGCTCCCGCTCGGCGTCCGAGAGCACGGCCAAGGCGTTCAACTCGCTGTTCAAGAAGGCATGATGGGCCGGCGTGGGAGGGCTTGGCGGTAGGCCCACCGGTGAGCCCATAGAGCCGAGGCTAGCGGTGGAAAAGCCGCGGATCTCGAAACCGAGATCCGCGCTCCGCGCTTGCTACCCACGGCGGCCCGCTTTGAAAAACCGGGGATGGGTGTGTTCTAATGCCCTTTCTAGGAGGAGGTTCATCCCCATGAATCGATTCACCATCAGTGCGTTGTTTGTCAGCTTGCTCGCCATGAGTTGGGTGCTCGGACGTGATGTCGCCGGCGACGCGGCTTCCCACACAAGCGGGCAGGGCAAGATGACGTTTCGGGTGCTTTATACCT
>JAKZVK010000466.1:0-12937 GCA_047516085.1 Bryobacterales bacterium | reverse complement strand
CGGAACGACTTTCGGACGATGGGGATCTTCACCTTCAACGGAAGTGCTTCGGACTATGCCATGGCGGACTACATGCTGGGCGACGCCTTTCGTTTCCAGCAAGGCGGAGGCGAGTACAAGGACCTGACGGGCTATCGTCTGGGATTCTTCTTCCAGGACCGCTGGCGCACCACATCCAACCTGACCCTGAACTTCGGTATCCGATGGGATCCCATCTTTCCCTTCACCGACGGTATCGGGCGCGTCCAGTGCATCCGGCCGGGGCAGCAGTCGACAAAGTTTCCGAACGCCCCGGAGGCCTACCTGAGTGCCGGGGATCCGGGTTGTCCCGAGGGCGGTTTCGACAAGCACTACAAGACGGTCGCGCCTCGCTTTGGCTTTGCCTGGCGCCCCGGTGGTTCGCAGACGGTGATCCGTGGGGGTCTGGGGCTGTTCTTCAACCCGCTGCAGACGGTGCTGTACAACGGTTTTGTTAACGGGCCGCCGTTCAGCCCACAGGTGACAGTCAACGGGCCCAGGTTTGAGGATCCCTACGCCGACCGGCCCAACCCGTTTCCCGGGTCGTTTGCGCCATTCACTCCGCCGCAAGATGCGGAGTTCTTCCCTCCCTTGGGCCGGGTGGGAACCTTCGATCCCAACTTTCGCAACGCGTACCAGGAGATCTGGAACCTCACTGTAGAGCGCGAGGTGCTGCAGAACCTGTTGGCGCGCCTCAGTTATATCGGGAACTTGGGACGGCGGGTGCCCTACAGTGTCGACACCAACCTTGCCGTATACACCCCTGGGGAGTCGACGGTGGGCAACACCCAGGAGCGCAGGCCCTTAACGCAGTTTGGGCAGAATCTGACGGCGCGCTCGCAGGGGACCTCGAACTACCACGGTCTGCAGTTTGAGGTGGAGCGCCGCTTGACGAATCTGTCGTTGCAGGCGAATTATACCTGGTCGAAGTCGATCGATGAGCAGTCATCTGACCCAACACCAGGCCAATCCGGCTCCCTGGCGATTCCTTTTAACCGCCGTCTGAACCGGGGGTTGTCTGATCACGATGTGGCGCACCGCTTCGTGACCTCGTACGTGTGGGATTTGCCGAGGCTAAACGGCAGCAGCGGCTTTGTGCGGCGTGTATTGGGCGGCTGGCAGCACTCGGGGATTTGGACGTTCCAGAGTGGACGGCCGTTTTCGATCTTCTCCGGGCGGGACAACTCCCTCAGCGGCATCAACCGCGACTACGCCGACCTGACGGGGCAGTCGGTGGAGCTCGACACAGGGCGGCCGCGAAACGAATTGTTGGCCGAGTACTTCAACACCGCCGCGTTTGCGACGAACGCGCTGGGCACGTTCGGCAACGCACCGCGGAATCTGTTGCGGGGGCCGGGGCTTTTCAGCCTCGACATGGCGGTGATGAAGATCATTGCGGTCCGGGAGAGCGTGCGGTTCCAGTTGCGGGGCGAGTTCTTCAATGCCTTCAACCGGCCAAACTTTGGCAATCCGCGGACTAACCAACGCCAGAGTAGTCGCTTCGGCAGGATCGAAGGCGCGGGCGACCCCCGCATCATCCAGATCGCGCTCAAAGTGCTCTTCTGAGAGTCGCGCGGGCGTCGTTGCCGCACAGTCTTCCGACTCGAGGCCTATGCGATTGAGGCTCTCGGCAGGCGGGTAGAGCCTGCTATTGTCGAAGCGGCTCAACCGGCGAGAGCCCCTGCCGGTAGGGTTTCCCTTCCCGGTAGCCTTCGAGTCGCGCTCGAAGGGAGGCCGCTTTTTCGGCTGCACTGCTTGCAGCGTACAGCCGTAGACCTCGTTCGGCGAATTTCACGGCGCCCTCGAAATCGCGCACTTCGGCGTACGCGGCTGCCAGGGCGTCCAACGCCGCGGGATCTCGGTACTCGCTCAGTTCGGCCGCACGCTTGGCAAGCCGCAAGGCCACCCCGCCGTCTCGCACCTTGGCCTTCCGGTCCGTGGAAAGAATCCATGCCGTCCGGTGGAGAGGGGCCGGCCAGTCGGGTTGCAGGCGGGTCGCCTCCCGAAGCTGCGCAAGGGCCTCTTCGCTTTGTCCCATCATGGCCAGGGCCACACCGAGGTTGTAGCGAGCCGGGCCCGAATCGGCGTTGATGTCTACGGCGCGGCTCAGGTGCCGCAGCGCTTGCGCAGTTCGGCCCGTGGACAGAAGCGCCGTACCCAGATTGCCGTGGGCCTCGGCGTAGTCAGGATGGAGCCGCACGGCTTCACGGTAATGACGAGTTGCCGTGTCATGTTCGCCCTTGGACATGAGGGCGATGCCCAGGTTATAGTGCGCTTCCGCGGAATCAGGGCTGCCGCGCAAGGCCTCCCGATAGTGGTCAATCGCCTCATCCACTTTGCCCTTGGAAGAGAGGGCGATCCCAAGATTGCTGTGGGCCTTGGCATAGTCGGGATCGACGCTCACAGCCTCTCTTAGATAACCGATCGCTTGATCGAGCGAACCTTCCTTGATGAGGGCGGCACCCAAGTTACTCAGTCCTTCGGTGTAGCGCGGGTTGATCTCGATGGCCTTTTGATAGTGCCCCATCGCCTCATTCCGCCTGCCGATAGCGGATAGGGCCAGGCCGAGGTTGTTGTGGGCTTCGGCATACCTGGGCTCGAGCCGCAGCGCCTGCCGATAATGACGGATCGCTTCTTCTGCCTTGCCTTGCGCCATCAGTGCGGCGCCGAGGTTGCTGAGTGTTCTGGGATGATCCGGATGGATGCGAAGCGCTTCCCGGAAGTGCCGGATCGCCTCGCCGTTTTGCCCCACCACTGCCAGGGCCATTCCCAAGCTGCTATGGGCCTCCGCGTGAGTAGGATCGAGGTCCAGCGCCCGACGATAATGCCGGATGGCTTCCTCCCATTGCCCGCGGCCTTCCGCGTTGCGGCCCAGCAGATGATGGGTCGCGGCGTCCTCGCCGAGCAGCTCCGCTGCCTTCCGGGCTAGCCTTTCGGCCTCTTCCAGTTTTCCGGTCCAGTCAAACACTTTCGCGAGGTTCCGCAAAGCGGCGCCGTGGGCCCGCTGATCAAGCTTTCCCTCGACCGTGCGCGTCACCGCTTCGATCGCTTCAGGACTCCAGGACTCCGCCGGCCGCACCACACCCTGTTCCGTCAGGGTGTCGATCAGCCGGAGAGCCAGCAATCGGTAGCCCTCGATCGTGAGATGCACATGATCGAGAAAGTGATCGGACCCTGGAATACCATGGTCGGATCGATCCTCGATCTCGGCGGCGAAATCGAGCACCGGCACTCCCCTCCGCGCCGCGATCTCCCGGATCATCTCCTGGATCGACGTCAAGGCACGCAGAGGGCAAACGTCTTCATCCAGGGCTCGATGAAAAGCTTCCTTCGCTTTCGCATATCTTCCAAGGTCATAAAGGACGAGCCCCTTTTGATAGTGCAAGCCGGCGTAGCGATCATCCATCGCTTGGGCCTGTTCAAGGGCGCTCAGCGAGAGTTCTAATCGACCTTGGTTCATCGAGGTTTCCGCGCGGGCCATCAAGATTTCAAAGCGTTCGATGTCTTCGGCACTCAATCCGGTGGAATGCTCGCTCTTGAAAGGTGAGCAGTCTTTCAGGTTGGACGCCGGAATGACCAGCACGACGTTTGCACCGGCAGATTGTGCCATGTCGATCATCCGGTTGAGATTGAATCGGTAGTGTGCGAGAACTTTCGCCCGAAAAGCGTCATCACGCGTGTAGTCCTGAGGCCCGACCGTGTTCGCTAGGATCGTATCCACCTCGCTCTTCAGTTCGGCTCCCGGCGCCGGGCTCTCCCGGTTGCGCGACACGGAGGTCAAGATTTTCTTCCCGGCCGCATAGATTCGGGTGCGGGATGCCAGCGCGCCGAGGGTCGTGATCGGTTTCGGCGCCTCGAGTAAGGTTCGGTAGGTGCGTCGCTCTAAGAACTCATTGTGACCCGCATAAATGACGAACAGATCTGGTTCGTATTGGATCAACTCTTCCATTACCACCGCGACGCGGTAGCTGGCATAGCTGATGCCCCCGGCATTGATGACCTCCCAGCTTCGGCTCGGGTCCGCCACCCGCAGTAGCTCGCGCAACCAACCGCTGAACGAGGCGGTGTCATCATAGGGGCGGCCATAGGTGGTCGAGCCACCCAAGCTGAAAATGCGGTAGGTGCCCGGCGCTTTTCGCTTAGGAAATCTTTGGAGGTTAAACCACCTTCCTTTGTTGGGGTTAGTGACCAGATAGGAATCACCCGCCTCCTCGATCTCCTCTTGAAACAAAGGGATGTTTGCCGCAAAGCCGACAAACGGATCTTGTTCGTATAGGACAGGTTTGACGCCAAGCATCGCCAGCAAGAGCTCAAACAGAAGAAAAAAGCCTGGGGTTGTGATCGCGGCGAAGAGCCCTTTCTTCCAGGGGCCCAGCGTTGGACCGGGAGCGATTGCCGCGGGTGACGCAGCGGGACGGGATGAACGGGGCCTGTGTCCTTTCCCTCTCTTCACCGCTTGTGCTCGCAGTGCTGATTAGTGCGGTCCCGGCCTTGGACCATGCGTTCCATCGACCTGCTCCGCTACGGGTGTTGCGGCCAATAGTCTACCAATCGACGCTGGTCACGCAACTTCGAGAAGTGTGGCCGGCCCGGCCACCGGCTATCCCGCGTAACGCCGGTCGAGCCAGGCTTGCAGGTCTTCCATCGAGGGCCAGTCGGGCTCGTCGGCGACGCCGAAGCCGGGACGTTGCAGGCTCGTGCACTCCACGATCCCGTCTCGAATCTTCAGGAACCATTCGTCGCCGCGTTTTGTGTAGAGGTCGGGGTGGTTGCGCGCGGCCGAAGCTTTGTCGTTGACGGAAAGCATCGAGAGACCATAGTTGTAATGGTGCCCGTTGCGCTCGCAGTGGTCGATGCCGAGAATCGCCAGCGAGGCGAAGTCCTGGTGTAGCGGCACGATGGGTAGGTTCTGCAGGTCTTCGCCGCTCATGAAGGCCCGTTGGCCCTGGCGGTTTTTGTGAGTCACCAGGGCACGGTTGACGAGCGACTTGAAAAAGCCCTTGCAGTTCTTGTGGGACACGCCGGCGTAACCGACGTCGTACGCCTGCCGGTAGCTCGCGAGGCTCCCGTCGGCCTCGTCGATCAGCAGCGGCTTGCGCGCGGCGATGCGGCGGATGGCGGGCGCGGCTTTCGGGTCGAACGTGAGGCCGCGCGGCAGGGGCTGCTCGATCCAAAGCAGGTGCTGGAACAGGCCGAGCTGCTGTTGCTCGAGATCGCGCACGAAGGCTTCGAACTCGTCGAGATCGAGGTAGGCTTCGTTGGCATCCATGGTGAGCTGCGTGCCTCCGTCCATGGGCATCACTTCCCAGATGCGCGCCATGCGCCGCAGGTCGTGCCGGCGGTCGCCCGAGAGCTTGAGCTTGAAGTAATGCAGGCCGTCTTCGCGAACGTACTCCTCGAGCGTCTCCGGCAGGCCGTCGTTGACGCGGGCCTCGGGCGGGAGGTCAGTGGCGGTGATGGGGTCCGAGTTGCCGACCGTGTGGCGGATATGGAAGGCCGTCAATGGCTGCGGCGGCATGTAGTCGGCCGGGGTCAGGCCGTCGAGTTCGCGATGAATCTGGCCGGGCTGGAAGCCGAGGCGGTCGTCGCGAACCATCTCGTAGATCGACTTGCCGGCGAGACGGCTGACGGCGTCGAGCATCGCGCGCTCGAACAGCGCCGAGGCGAACGCCGACGTGAGCGCTTCCTGCCCCTGCTCGTCGCCGGCCTGCTTGATTCGGTCGTAGCACGATCGCCACTTCGCGAACGGGTCGTCGAAGGACGGTTCGTCGAGACAGACCTGGCGGGCGTCGTAAATCAGCCGTACCAACTCGCGAAGCTTCCGCGCCTTGGTGCGTTTCGGGCGCTTGTCGAGCCAGCGAACCGAAAGGCGGTCGGCCGCGCAGCCGAACGTCTCCTCGCCCTCGCCGTCGCGGACGATCATCCGCACATGGGCCAGCGGGCTGCGGGACCGCGTGCCCTCGGCCCCCATACGCCCGATCGACGTCGAGACGCGGTTCGGCTGCGTCTCGCGCAGGTAGAGCTCGATAGCTTGAATCCGATACGGCACAGCGAACCCTCGGCTTGTCGCAGTGTGGCAAGCCGCGGCCGGCGAGGCAACCGAGTCGGACTGGCCGCGATGACCGGAAGGCATCAGCACGCGTTAGCTCGGCTCGTCCGTAGTAAGCTAGGAATCCTTTTCGCCCATGCCGGTCCGCCACAAAGTGCTGGCGATGATGTTCGCCCTGACGCTGGTCACCTACCTCGACCGCGTCTGCATCGCCGCCACAGCCACCGCCATGCGGGCCGAGTTGGGACTCAGCCGCATCGAGATGGGGCAGATCCTCAGCGCGTTCATCTGGGGATACGTGCTGTTCGAGATTCCCGGCGGATGGCTCGCCGACCGCTTCGGCGCACGCTCGCTGCTGGCGCGCATCGTTATTTGGTGGTCGGTGTTCACCGCGGCGACCGGCGTGGCGTGGAGCTACTGGAGCCTGCTCATCATCCGCTTCCTGTTCGGGTGCGGCGAGGCGGGCGCGTTCCCAGGCTGCGCATCGGCGATCTCGCGCTGGTTTCCCGCCACCGAGCGCGGACGCGCGCAAGCCGTGATCATGGTCGGCAGCCGGCTCGGTGGTGCGTTCGCGCCGGCGCTCGTGATCGCGTTGATGGCGGTGACCGGCTGGCGCGCCGTCTATTGGATCTTCGCCGTGCTGGGCCTGGTGTGGGCGGCGGGTTGGACCGCGTGGTATCGCAACTCGCCCGAGGAGCACCCCGCAGTCAGCCGCGACGAACTCGCCTACATCCAAGGCGGGCGAGGCGAGGGAGTGCGCTCTCAGCCGGTGCCGTGGGGACTTCTGGTACGCAATCGCAACGTCTGGGCGTTGTGCGCGATGTATTCCGGCTACACCTGGGGGCTGTATTTCTACCTGACCTGGCTGCCCACGTATCTGGAAGAAGCCCGCGGGCTCTCGCTGCCGCAAGTGGGCTTCTACGCGGCGCTGCCGATGCTTGCCGGCGCCGTGTGCAACGCCCTCGGAGGCGTCGTCACCGATTGGCTGAGCCGCCGCATCAGCCTGCGCTGGGCCCGGCGTATCCCGGCCATGGGAGGGCTGCTCGGCGCGGCGGTCTTTCTCGCCATCGCTGCCGTCGCCGAGGACAATACCGTCAACATCACGGCGCTGGCGCTGAGCTTCGGGTCGGCCGACCTGACCCTGGCCATCTGCTGGGCCACCTGCCTCGACGTCGGCCGCGAGCACGGCGGCACCGTCTCCGGCACGATGAATTCGCTGGGACAGGTCGGCGGCGCCTTCGCTCCGATCACCGTGGCCTGGCTGCGCGAGTCGTACGATTCGTGGGAAGTGCCGCTGCTGATCTCGGCGGCCTACTACGTTGTCAGTGCCTTGATGTGGCTAGCGATCGACGCCGAGAAGCCGCTTGAAAGGGCTGGGGCGTGACGTGATACCCTTGGTGGATTCTCGTCCGCTCCCGCTGCACGGGATGGAGTGATTCGACTCTGTGATGAAATCGAAACGCTACCGGGTCGCGCTTCTTGGCCTCCTTCATCCCAAGGGTAGTTGGCGCCTCAACATCCTCCGGCTCAAAGCCGTTGGAAGATTACCGGCCCTTTCCTGGTTCACCGTGGTCGGAGGGATGGCCCCCCAGGGCCCGGTCGTCCGGATGCAATCTCTCACGACCGGAAACGTCCGGCTCAAGGACGCGGCGGGCGACAGCCCCTGCGCTTATCTGTGGGAGACATCGATTGGTGACTTCTGGGGTCGGTTCACTGATGAGCCCTTGCTGGAGTTGCTACTGCGAGAGCATGTCGTCCACAAGTTTTATCTGAATGAAATCGTAAACATCAGCGAAGGAGATTTGGTTATCGATGTGGGAGGTCATCTGGGGACGTTCACTCGTCTCGCCCTGGAAAGTGGGGCGCGCAAAATAGTGGTGTTTGAGCCGGAGCCGACCAACGTCCTTTGTCTCAAGCGCACGTTCGAGAAAGAGATTCTTGAAAGAACGGTCGTTCTTATCGAAGCGGCTGCGTGGGACGAGACTACGAATTTGCGCTTTCAAGTTGCCGACGCGGATAACTCCGGAACCGGCCAAGTCGCGACCCAAGGTGAAATCGAGGTGCCGGCAGTGACCATCGATGACACGGTGGCGGACCGGGACTTGGATCGCGTTGACTTTATCAAGATGGATATCGAGGCTTGATGTCGGCGACGTTTGCGGCCACTGCTACGACGTGCTCAGCGGCGAGTCCATCCAGCTTGGCATTGAGCGTCCGCGTGAGCATCGCATCGGCATTTGGTAACAATGCACGACCGGTTGCATCGTCGGCCAACAGACGACCAAGGTTCTTGGCCCGGCGAACCGGGTTGGCGGATGCATCCGGAGTCGGGATGCTTGGCAGTGTCTCGATAAACTCGAACACGTCGGTGGCAAGCTTCGGGTTTCGCTCGAATATCTTGGGAGAACGGACAACCTCTGGGCCAACCTTGGATTCGCCGTTCTCTCCAGCCTTGCCCTCCAATTCGTCCTTGATCGAGGACACCGCCTTCCGCTCGAACAGCGGCAAGTAGCAACTGACGGAGTTCAGCGCATCGTCGGTGGCGATCCGGTGCGCCAGCGGTTGTCGGACCATCCGCCCGATGACCTGGGCGATATGGGTGGCGTCCTTGGCGGGCCGCTCGGAATATAGGACTTCTGCCCGCGGGCAGTCCCAGCCCGTGGAGATCGCCTCCTTAGCTAGCACCACTCGGATGTCCGTTTCGGTCTGGATGGACTCCGGGTATACCCAGCCGACCGTTCTGGAACCGAGGACTACCGGCTCGTGCTCACCGAACACGTGAGCGATCGCTTTTGAACCGAGACCGGGCCACTCCGACTCGACGACTTGCACAATCTCGCCGATCTTGGACCTGTCGGCCTTGTCGGGAACCTGTATCACCAGCACAGGTAACACCCTCGGCTCACCGGCCGACTCGCAGTATCCAGCCCACCGGGCCTCGAAGTCGCGCGTAACTTTGACAGCATCACGCAGCAGGGTTGTGGAAAAAGTACCCTTTTCGTCGGGCTGGTCGAGTCCGATGGTGTCCTTTACGAGACCTGACGCACGAACCTTCTCGACGTCAACAACGACGTGCGGAAAGGCTGTGCGATTCTTCGTCTCTCCCATCGCCTTCGTAAAGCGGTCGATCGTCGCCGAAATGCCCCACACGACGGGCACCGCTGGGTTGAAGCCGTTTTCGCCGTGTATGAGCCGCTGCACGATAGTTGTCCTGTCGGCGGCGCGCTTCATCCCTCTGTGCGCCTCGTCCAGTATCAGATAGAGGTGGGCCTTCTCGCCACCGATAGTGCTGGTCAGGACATCCCAAAACGAAGATTGCCGTTGGTTCGTGCCGCTCTGTACAAGGCGGCTGGTTTTGGAAAGCTTTTGCGTGTTGAGGAAATGGACCCGCCTCGGTATTAGTTCTGACTCCAGAAATCCGTCGTCGACCTCCATCAGGTTCATTGGCAGGAGCAGATCCGAGGCGTCAAGCATCTTGTTGCGCGTCTGCCGGTTCAACGCAGGGTCGTCCGTTATCCATAGGAACGTCGCCCTTGGGTCCGCCTCTGCATCTAGGTCAGACGAACCGTGAAGCAGTGCTTCGATGACTGCCGTGGCAATCACCGTCTTGCCTGCTCCGGTGATCGCGGACAGTGCGAAGGACGATGGCATCTCGCTGTTCGCCCACAGCTCGCCGGCGAGTCGGAGACGCTCTACCAGAAGAATGGCGGCTTCCCGCTGATAATCTTTCAACTCGTAGCGCATCAGAGATAACCGCGATTGATGGCGAAGGTAGAGAGGTAGTTCTCGTACAAGCGGACGACGTCTAGCCCACTCGGCAGCTCGGAAGCGATTCCTGAAAAGGTGGTCTGGGAGTCGGTGACGATGAACACCGTCGAGGCAGATTCCCGGCACTGCCGGACGAAGGCTCGCCAGCGATCAGGGTTGAAGAGCACACCATACCTGTCCGTCCATGCGTAGGACTTGCGACAACCAGGCTTAGTGATACTCTCGTCGACAATCAACCCGCAACCTCCAGCACGGAGCCACAAGAGCGGAGCAATGCCCTTGAACGCCATGTGGAGCTCGACGGCCTCCGGATCGAGGTAGGTGAGCTCAAAAAACTCGACGTTCTCCTTGAACCCCTCAGCCATCGGGAACTCGTCAGTGAACTTGTAGTCACCGTCCACCATTGTTCCCGCCGGAGTACGTCCGGTGATTGCAGCCGTGATTCGTGGTCCGGTGATGTGCTCGAAGATGCCGACTTCCTCCCACTGCGGATCGCCCGGTCGGAAGCCCTTTTCGCGGAGAACCCTAGCCTCGTCGGCCGAGACTTCGTTGTTCGTCACACAGATGGACTGCCGGAGGCCACCGCCTTGCCGGTTCAAGCGGGCGACGGCGTGCGCCGTTGTGCCAGATCCCGCGAAGCAATCGAGTACGATCGCGTTGGGTTTGTCTTTCACGAAGAACCGAATCGCGTCCTCGACGGCGTACAGGGACTTAGGGAATGGGAAGTTTCTACCCGGCAGTAATTTGGACACGATCAAGGTGCCCGATGTCTGTGCATTGTGTGATTCACGCACCCAGACTGTTTTCGGCATCAGCGCCTTCGCTGAGGTGAACTCGGCTACGACAGCGCCTTGCTCGTCACGCCCGGTGACGATCGCATCTCCTCGTTCGATAGCAGCAACGGTCCCCGAGTTGAGGAACAGGATGGTGGATTTGCTGGCGCGGGCGAAGCCAGCGGCTACTAGTTCGCGGAGAGAAGACGGGATCAGACTCCAAATCATCTCCGTGCCGTTCGGCGTAAGCGGGAACACGGCTCTTGTTCCGCGTGGGACTTTGATCGAGTCTCGCGGTACGCCATCGGCAATCGGATCGCCGACCGTGTGAATCCGGCCAGTCTTCTTATCGACGAACACTCCGTAGAACTGGTGCGGCCTCGACCCCCGAATGCTCGTACGCTCCCTCCGCCTCAAATTCCGCCACTCGACCCACTGGCCTCCTTCCGAGCCGTCCCGGTCGAACATGTTGTCGGCACCAGCCCCAATCCTAGCTTGCCCGATCATCACAAAGAAGATGAACTCGTTGGTCCGCGAGAATTCGTTGGCTCGCCCGGTACCTTCAGGCTTGATAACGGTCGTGACCATCTGGATAGTCGCACCGACGAAGACCTGTTCCAGCAGCAAGCCCAGCCGCAAGTATTCTTTCTCGTCGACCGTGACTATGAGCGCCGAGTCGGCCGGATTGAGGAGTTGCTTGGTGAGCAGGAGCCTCCGCTCCATGAAAGCGAGCCACTTGCTGTGCCTATAGTCGTCATTCTCATCCACGTAGTTGTTGTCGTATTTCCAGTCTCGCGCGCCCGAGTTGTACGGCGGGTCGATGTAGATGCAGTCGACCTTGCCGGCGTGCGTGAACTGGAGGGCCTCGAGCACGTGGTGATTCTCGCCCTTGATGACTACGTTCGCGGGCTTCTCACCGCCATGCGGGATCGTACCAAGGTGACGCAGGCCGGGAAAAACTGGCTCACCGAAGTCGGCGATCGCCACGATCGCATCAAGCCTCGCGGTCTCATCCACGACTTCGGCCGCTTGCGCCTGGGATAAGGCACTCCCGTCGGAGTTGCGCACCTTCCGCAGGGTCGCGATCTCGCCTTGGATGGCCAGAACCTCGAAGGTGGCACTAGCGGGGTTGTCCCTATACGCGACTTTCACCCCGACCAGAATTTCGTGCTCGGGCAGCCTGACGCGTTCAGGTAGGTGAGATTCGAACACTAGTCCGAACGTCCGCTTGGATCGAAGGCGGTCCACCTGCGAACGGATGTCAGCACTCAGGGTCGGATCGGCCACCTTGTCCAGCAGGACGTCGAGTTCGCTACGCATCAGTATTCGCTTCCGGAGATTGGCATCGGATCGATAGGCAACATGCTCGCATGATGGACCAGGCCAACCGTGAGAACGTATTCACTGTCGTCGGGCCTTAGTATTCCACGGAAGGGTCGACAGGTATGATGGGCTGCTGGGGGGCAGCGCGATCCCTGGGCACCGGCGGCGGTCGTCCGCGATGGCCATGCCGGTCGTGACGGACCAAGGGATGTGGACATTCTTATGACTGAAGGAAGCATCGCCATGAGTGGCCACGACGCATTCGAGCGCATCATGGCCTCGTTGCACGAGGCCATGCTCGACGATGTCCACTGGCCGACCACCACGGCCCTAATTGACGAGGCCAGCGAGCTGCATGTCCCTTTCAGCATCTCCGTCGGCGCGGACAGCCAAGGTCACACCATCTCAATTCTGGCGATAATACCGCCGAGGCTAGCAGCCCGTGGTCGAGGGCCAGTGCGTCCCGTTCTACGCGGGCGGGGTTGGCCGGCCGAGTCTAAGACCGGGCGCGTGCATCCGCCTCCTGTTGATCGGGTACTTCGAAGGCATCGATTCGGAGCGCGGCATCGCCTGGCGGACAGCCGATTCGCTCGCCCTGCGCGGCTTCCTCGGCCTGAGCCTCGACGAAGCGCCGCCTGAGCACTAACTGGCCCAACCCGAGACCCCATGTTGTCCGAACGCGTCGACGTCGCCACACACGCATTCGTACAGGTGTCGGGTTCCGTTTATGGTCCTCAGCGCCGAGCCCGTGGAATATCGGCAAGCGACAGCAGCAGCCGCACCAGGTCCACTTGGCGTGAGACGCCTGATATCGAGCGTCGGCACGAGATTCGGGTAAACCGCCAAGCCGTGTTCGGAATCGGTCGTGCGGATGAATTTCTTGCGGCGCAGACACAGCAGGTTGTCCTGGCGCATCATGCGCTGCACGCGCTTGCGGTTGATCACCCAACCTTGGCGCCGCAGCTCGGCGGTGATGCGCCGCGAGCCGTAGGCGGGCATCTCCACG